>JACMMM010000629.1 GCA_014379065.1 Saprospiraceae bacterium | reverse complement strand
GCCGTTGAAATAGTTATCAAGCAGGGTAGAATCGCGTTCGTTCATGAGTATGAAGTGATAAGGTGATGAAGCGATAAAGTGAGAGCCAAGCAGTAACCAATAATCTAGTCACCAATTAACCAATCACTATTATACCAATCACCGATTAACCAATCCCTCTATACACTTCGCGCCAACGCTCGGTGCAGGCGTTTTTGCGCCGGTAGAGGGTGTCCACACTGTTCATTTCGAGTATTGCGGCAGCCTCAAGAGGTTTTGTCCCATTGGATAGCAGTGTGAGCAAGCGTTGGCAGAGTTCGCTGATTTGCTGAAAAGCCTCCCGTAATCGGGATTGTTTAGCCTGTTCCGCCAATACTTCTTCGGCTTCCACCAGCACATCTCCCTCGGCTTCTGTCTCATATCGGATTTCCTCTTCTTTCCTTACCCCAGCTTCGCGGCTTTTTTGTCGGATGCGATCCACCCACTTGCGCGAACAGATGACATGGAGCAGTGCCCCGAGGGGACAACTGAGCACAAACTCAAGGTTTTGTGCCTTTTCAAAAATAGCCACAAGTGCCTCTTGAAAAATATCCTGCGCATCATCTGAAGAGCCGCCGCGGGACACTACCCAGCGGATGGTTTGCGCTGAATGTTGCTTGTAAATCTCGCGGATGCTGCGTTCGTCACGGCGGCGCAAGGCTTCGATGTATTGGTGGTCGGAATGCATTTTTGTTGTTTACCCGCCGTAGCCAAAGCGAAGGCGGGGTGAATGGTGGATTGGTGATTGGTTTAATTGGTGATCGGTGGATTGGTGATCCGCCTTCGCTATGGCTATGGCGGATAAATTGGTGGATTGGTCCTAACTACACGAGACAATTTCGCGGAGACGAGTCAAATCACTTCATCGCTTTATCACTTCATCGTTTCATGATTTCGGCTCCACCAAAAATAAAGCGGAACACCCGTGAGCATAAGCACCACTCCAAGACCCGCTTCGCGAGGGTGGGTAAAGCAGGTGACCACAATGAGTGTTGCGCAGAAAAGCACAAACAAAGCCGGTACTATGGGATAGCCCCACACTCGGTAAGGCCGCTCGGCATTGGGTTCGCGCTTGCGGAGGATAAACACGCCAAACGCTGTCGCGCCATAAAAAAAGAATGCCGCAAAGATCAGCATGTCGGTTATTTGGTCAAAGCTCCCGGACAAAACAAGCATACAAGCCCAAAGCCCCTGAATCCAAAGCGCCGGGTTTGGCGTGTGGTATTTGGGATGAATTTCTGCCGCGCGAGGGAAAAACAGACGGTCTTTTGCCATGGCGTAATACACCCGTGGGGGCATCAGGATAGTAGCATTGGTGCAACCAAGCGTGGTGATGAGGATGACGATTGAAATCAGCGTGGCTCCGATTCCACCCGCAAAATGCCGCACCACTTCAATGGCAGCAATTTGGTTTTTCGCCGCATGGACCCCCACAAGTTGGTCAATCGGCAGCACATACAAGTAGGTAAAGTTTACAATCGCGTAGGCCCCGATGATGATCATCATCCCGGAAAAAAGGGCCAAGGGCAGGTTGCGATTTGGGTTTTTGATCTCGCCCCCGATGAAACCTACGGTATTCCAACCCTCGTAAGCCCAGAAAGCGGCCAGCAAAGCGGTGAACATGGCTTTGATGAAAGCAAAATCCGTCCATTCGCGCTGCACAAACGTGGTGGCCGGAGTATGAAAATTGGTAAAACTGCCACCGCCGAACGCCAAACCCGACACCACGATACCCACCAAACCCACGATCACGAGTCGGGTGATCCAAGTGCTGAGGGCTGCCGCGCCTTTCAACCCTCGAGAATTCAGGAAGGTCAGCGATAGGATGAGCGCAATGGTGAGGGCTTTTACCCCGGCATTTTCAAAGGGTTTGAAGATAATAAATTCAAAATTTTCGATGGATTTGGGCAAATGCGGCAAAGGAAAAATGGCATTGAACGACTGCGAAAAAACGTACGCAATGCCCGCCACCGACGCAGTTTTGATTACTGCGAAAGTGCTCCAGCCCCACATAAAAGCCATGAACCGCCCGTAAATCTTTTTAAAATAAACATACTCGCCGCCCGAATCGGCCATCATGCCCGCTATCTCGGCATTGCTGAGCGCACCGCAGAGGCTGATGATCCCGGCCAGCACCCATGCCCAAAGCACCAGATCGGGCGAGCCCAATTCTGCCGACATCGGCGCGACTTTTTTATACACGCCCGAACCGATAACGGAACTGACGACGAGAATGGTAGCGGCACCAAGCGTGACGCTGCGAACGAGTTGACCCTGTTTCTTTTCCATAATGAGGCAAACGTAGTGAAGACTTTGGACATTGGACTCTGGACGTTGGACTCGGGACGTTGGACGTTGGACATTGGACTCTGGACGTTAAGACTAATTGATGCTCACAGCCCGAACAGGTTTCAAAGTCCAACGTCCAGAGTCCAACGTCTAACGTCCAATGTCCAACTCCCCCAAAAGCCAGTCCCTTTCCGTCAGCGCGGGCGCGGCCTGGATTTCTTCGCGCAATTTTTTTCTTTCTGCTTTATTGTTTGGGTTGATGGTCAATAATTTACGGATAAATCGCACAATGGCCAGATAATTGTCGCGGTGATAGCCCAGCACCTTTTTTCGGCGCAGGTAGATTTGGATGCTGTCGAGTTGGTTCTCCAGCGCGTCGGTTTCGCCGAGCCGGAAGTAGATTTTGCAGAGCATGGTTTTGGCCGCCAAGTTATGGAGCACATCGTCGTATTCGATGCCCAACAGGTGCTGCATGGCTTCCCGGAGTGCGCCCGTTCCAAAGTGGTAACGTGCCAAATTAAAGTTGACCGCGCCCTCGCGATGACTTTCGCCCAACAGCGGCGCATAGTCGTGCAAGAACTTTTTTACCCATTCAAATTCCCGCAAGCGCAGCCCGGTTAGGGTAATATTGTTGTAGGTCCAACGCGAGAGAATGCCGTTTTCAAGCAAGGCTCCGTGGCGGAGCCCCGACTGATACAGATCAAAGATTTCGCGAAAAAAACGCTCCTCTTGCTGATTGATCCGGCGAATGCAAAAATTGATCGCCATCAAAAAAAGGTCGTGGGTCTCGGATACCGAAAATTGCGGCGTGTGCTCCTGCAACAAAGACTTTAGCCGGGCAAAATGCTCGTCGCCGCCCTCGCCGCCCAATTGGGCAAAATAGCCGTGGTAATAAACGGCCACCGCCGGGATTTCCAGATACTGGTGTCCATCGAGAAACGATAACACATTGTCCAGCAATCCTTTATCGTAGGTTTGCTTGGTTACCTGCTGGTGACTGAGCAGGAGACACCCTGTGCGGAGTTTGTCGCAAATAAAGGCCACATCCTGTGCATCGGAGAGTGCTTGGGCATTTGAAGTCTTAGCCCTTCCTTGCTGGAGCGAGAGGTGGTAGGCTTCCCAATGCAGGCGGTATTCGGCGCCATGAAATTCACTCCCGCGAAGTTTGTCCACATCGAGCCGCTTGCGGGCATAGCGGAGCATGGCTGTGGCGGGTTCATCGAGATGAAGGTGGCGCAAGGATTCCACCGTGGCAGCGTTGCGCAGGTGTTCCTGTTTTTCCCAGTCTTCTTGGGCCAGGAATTTTTCCACCGTTTCCAATAGGTAATTGGTGAGGTGGTACACCCTTCTCGGGTCGTTTTCAGCTTTGGAAAGCAACACCGTTTCCAACTTTTTTCTGCTCAAATCCTCGGCATTCAGGTTCTCTTTCAAAAACTCAAACAATTGGATCACCCCGGCATGGGTGACATGATAGGGCGAGTGGACAAATTTTTCCAAAGCCCGCATACGCTCTTTCGACAAGGCGCGGAGGATGGGAAGTAGTGGCGACGATAGCATGGCAGTATAGCAGAGGGGTCTTCAGTGAAAATTTTAAAAGCAAAACAATTCATTTTTCTGAAAATTGGCGTAATTTATTTTTAAAAATAAATTGAATATCAATTGTTTAAAAATAAAAACTTGAAAATAAAGCTTGAAAAAGGTCGAAAATTGTCTTTGTCAGCCGACACATCTCGCTCCACTTTTGTACCGTGATAGTTTTGTGAGGCATCCAAGCAAAGACATCCTATCACACGCTAATCCCCCACCAATTTCACAGAAAAAATATCGCACATGAACTTTATTCGCATCCTGATTTTTTTCAGCCTTCTGGTTACAACCCAAGCCTCCGCGCAGGGCTTCCTCCGCAGCTATGCACCAGATTCCGCTTCCGTCCGCGAAGTATTGCAAACAACCGATGGTGGCTACTTCGCCGTTGGACATGTAGCAGATGACAGCAGTGTATTCCTGCTCAAAACTGACGCAGTGGGACAAACCCTTTGGTCCAAACAACGCTCACTCAACGGCGCAAAAGCCATTGCCACCTGTCTGGCGGCCGATGGAAGCCTCGTGGTATTGGCTGACAAATACAACGACTTGGGCACACAAAAAAATGCCCTGCTGAAAGTTGATGCAACAACTGGGGATATGGTGTGGGTAACTGTGGTGGTAAACAACTCCTTCCCCAATGGCTTGCGCGACATCGTGGCGCTTCCAGACGGCAGTTTTATCGCAGCAGGAAACACCTTCGATCCAAGTTTTTCGGTTAAAAACCAGCTCATCAAAATTGCCCCCGACGGCACGATCCTTTGGCAAAAAATCTTTGGCGCCATAACCAGAAATATCCGGCGGCTCGTATTGCTTCCTACTGGCAACGTGGCTGTAGTGGGCCACGGCGACGACCTGTATCTCGCCCAATTGAGCCCCGATGGCGACCTGATATGGGAACAAAGTTACCCAGAGCCAGAGAGCCAAACCTGCTACGATGTGCTTGCCACTGCCGACGGCAATATTGCTATGCTGGGCACTTCGCCATCCAGCTCGACCAATGGAGTAACAGTGCTCAATATCTGCGTCCTCAAAACTGATCTTGACGGAAATAAACTGTGGTTCAAAAATCACTATCCATTCCCCACACCCTTGCCCAATGGAACACCGAAATTGCCCGTGCTCAACGGTTTTGCACAAGACGATGCGGGCAATTTTTACATCCCGTTTTGGGGATATTTGGACGACCCATTTGACTCCAATCTTGAAATTTTGAAACTCGCGCCGGACGGTGCTGCATTGTTGAAATGCGTGCTAAGCGTGTCGGGCAATGCCTGGCATATTATACCGACAGCCGACCACTATTTCGTCGTTGCGGGCGACAACAATGGCGTACCGACCAATGCGATGCTGCTCAAAGTTGACTCCGAGGGCGAATACCTCAACAACAGGATTACAGGTAACGTCTTTCGCGACATTGATGTGGATTGTGCAGTAAGCCCGGGCGAAACGGGCTTGCCGTATGTCATCGTCAAGGCTGAAAACCAATCGGGCGAAGCCTTTTTCAAAATAGCAAACCCTGACGGTTCGTATGAAATTCGGGTTTCGGAAGGGGATTTCGATCTAACGGTGCGCCGTGTTTACGGACCAGCCAATGCCTATTTCGTATGCGATACGCCGTCGGTTACACTGAACGGCACGCTGCAGAGCGTCGCGGCCCCGCCCATCGGGATGCAAGTATTGGCCGAATGCCCATTGCTTGATGTTGATATCAGCGGGGGCCTATTGCGCACCTGCAACAACACCTCGTACACGGTAAACTGGTGCAATGTGGGCAACTTGGCTACTGATAATGCCTCGATGCAGGTAACGGTGGATACAGCACTAGCATTTCTAAACAGTACGCTGCCCCTGGCCTCGCAGAACGGCAACGTGTACAGCTTCGACATTGGCAATGTGCTGCCGGGAGCTTGTGGGACGATGTATTTACAATTCAAAGTGTCGTGCTGGGCCGCTGCGGGCGACGTGTTTTGCGCCGAGGCACACATTTTCCCTGACACGACTTGTGCGTTGAGTGACCCAAACCTGGATGGTTCCAAAATTGAGGTGACAGGGGTCTGTACCGGCTCAGAGATTGAATTCAAAATAAAGAATACAGGCACGGGTAACATGACGCAAGTTGCTGATTATGTGATCATTGAAGATCAGATTATGTATATGCAGGCACCATTGCAACTCAATGCAGGCGAGGAAATGACAACGATACGCGTACCAATGCCCGACGATTCTTGCTTTGCTTTGCGGGTATTCCCAAACCAAACCACCATAATGAGCAAGCCCGTAGCAGTAGTGGCCAATTGTACTTCCAATGGCAACTTGAGCCTATTGCTCTCCTTGCCCAACAACGAAAACGACCTTGCCATTGCCACCTTTTGTGCCCCTATAATAGGCTCCTTCGATCCAAATGAAAAGATCGGCCTTCCGCTCGGCCTTACTCCAGCACACTATTTGGAGCGCGGTGACGACATCGAGTACACCATACGTTTCCAAAACACGGGCAACGACACGGCCTTCCTCGTGGTGCTGCGCGACGAGCTGCCTGCTACGCTCGACCCGGCCTCCATTCGCCCCATTGCAGCCAGCCATGCTTACACTTGGGATGTGGCTGGAAACGGATTACTGAGTTTCACTTTCCCCAATATCCTGCTGCCCGACAGCACGACAAACGAGCCTGAATCACATGGATTTGTCTCGTTCCGCATCTCCCAAAAGCCAAATTTGCCTGACGGGACGCTCATCTTAAACAATGCTTCCATCTACTTTGACTTCAACGACGCAGTGGTGACCAATACTTGGTTGCACACCATTGGAAGGCCCGTAACTGTAGCAACCAAAGATCCCAATGGCGGGACGCAAAACGTGGAAGTGCTCATCTCGCCCAACCCAATGGCGGAGGAAGCGGTGTTTGCGCTGCAAGGTTATTTGCCTGAAAAGCCCCTGCGTTTTGCACTCATAGATCCACTTGGGAAAACATTGCGTGAAGAGGGATTCGCCGGGAGTGAGTTCTTATTCAAAAAGCAAAACATGCCCGCAGGGCTTTATTTCTGGCAAATAAACGAAGGCGGGAAAACGCTGGCCCGCGGGAGGGTAGTGGTGGAGTAGCGCGCCACGCCCCACGCCCACGCCCCCTACCCCTAAAGGGGAGTTTATCCGAAGTGTGCATAATTTGTTTCAAAAACAAAACAATTTTGGCTTCTTCGGATAGACTCCCCTTTAGGGGCAGGGGGTGCGACCCAAACCACCACAATCCATTCATTTTCAAAAATCTCACGCATGAAAAATATCCTCGCTCTCATCCTGTTTTCTCTGGCCTTCGGCCAAATGTCCGCCCAATGCCTCTTGGTAAACAATTGCCCCGGCACCACGCCGATATGTGATTACACCGCGAACAATGCTGTGCTTTGGAACGAAGCCTACTGGTTTGATCCAGCCAATGCGACCCAAGACCTAAGTGACGCACTCACCGAATCGAATATATCAGTCAGAGACACTTGCGCTGGCGCCAACGTGACCCTGCGTTACCTATTGTTCTTGGATTTGGACAAGAACGGCAGCTGGGAAACTGTGGTGAAAAGTTGGGAGCCTCCCGCGCCTGGCACCGTAAATTTCAACAATTGGAACAACCCGAACTACGACGGCGGCGATGTGCGCGTGTTCGATGAGCGTCCCGTAGCGGCCAATGAAAAATACCAGTTCGCTATCGAAACCAACACCAACGGCGATATTACAGAGGGCTACTTGCGTTGGAACACACTCGCAGCCCCTGGCACCTTCAAAAATCCCGAACTGCCGTATGCCACCCATAAAATCAAATGGCTGGCGGACGACAACTTCGGCAACACTGCAGTTTGTGAAACTTCTTTGGTTGTGAAAGACTGCAAAAAACCTACTGTAGTTTGCCTTAATGGCCTCAGTGTCAATATCATGCCTACGGGAGAGATTACGCTTTGGGGAACGGATTTTTTGCAATACGTCGAGGACAATGCCACACCAACCTTTTTGCTCCCGCTTTCCATCCGCAAGTCCGGAACAGGTACAGGATTCCCACTCAATGGTAATGGCGACCCAATACAGAGTGTTACATTCAGCTGCGATGAACTTGGCTTTCAAGAAGTCGAACTTTGGACCAGAGATATGGCTGGCAACGCAGACTATTGTGAAACGTACGTTTTTGTGCAAGACAATATCGGAAATTGCTTCGGCGGAGGAGGCAATAATAACATTCCTACCGTGGTGTGTAAAAATGGCCTGGCAGTCAACATCCTCTCTACAAGTCAAGTTGAATTGAGCACTGCAGATTTCTTACATTACGCTGAGGATGACAACACGCCTGCCAACCTGCTCGAATTTAGCATCCGCAAGTGTGGGCTGGGCATAGGATTTCCGGAAGACGGAAATGGCGACCCCATCTCAAATTTGACATTCCATTGTAATGATGGACTAGGAACCCAATGTCTGGAACTATGGGTTCGGGACTTGGATGGCAATGCAGATTTCTGTGAAACATACGTGCTCATACAAGACAACCTCGGCAACTGCGGTGGCGGAAACCCTGGCGCACCAACGGTCGTCTGCCTCAATGGCTTATCGGTCAACATTATGCCGACGGGCCTAATTGAATTGTGGGCTACAGATTTCTTGCAATACGCCCAAGATGACAACACGCCCAGCAATTCGCTCGACTTTGGAATCCGTAAGAGCGGTACTGGCACGGGGTTTCCTGCCAATGGGAACGGCCCAATCCAAAATATAATTTTCGATTGTACTGAAATAGGTACTCAGGCAGTCGAGCTGTGGGCGCGAGACTTAGACGGTAAGGCAGATTACTGCGAAACGTATGTGATTGTACAAGACAACGCTGGCAATTGCAATGGCAGTGGTGTGGAAATAACTGCTTGCGCAATCATTACCTGCAATGGCTCGCCCTTGTCAGGAGCAGGTGTAATCGTCAACCAAGCCTATGTTGGCGATATGGGTGCAGTGGATGGTAATGGATGTGCATGGTTTCCAAGTCCCGCGCCCATTGGAGGCAACCTCGTCATTGCCCCCACAAAAAGCAATTTCCCGCTCAATGGTGTGACCGTGCTCGACCTCATCAAGATCAAACGCTGGATACTCGGCCTTCAAACCGACCTCTCGCCCTACGCCATGATCGCTGCCGATGCGAACAAAAGCGGCACCATTACGGGTTTCGATATCATCGAACTGCGCAAACTCATCCTCGGCGTTACTGATGTATTCCCGAACAACAACAGTTCTTGGCGCTTTATTGATGCCAATTTCAACTTCCCCAACCCGCAAAACCCTTTCCAGTCGGCGTTCCCGGAAAGTATCAGCATCAACAATGCGCAGCAACCAGCTTACCAAGTGGCTTTCAAAGCCATCAAAATCGGCGACCTCGACTGCGACGCATGGCCGGGCTTGCAGGCTCCCAGTCACGAGCGTGGTCTTCCGCAGCACAAACTCACGCTGCCCGATGCAACCTTGCTTCAAGGCGAAACCACCGAAATCGCACTCCAGATGTCGGAAGCAGGCGATTGGGCTGGCCTGCAAATAGGCCTGCAATTTGACCCGGAAAAAGTGGAAATTGTGGAGGTGCTGACAGGCGATTTGCCGAGCCTTGATGCGGATAATTACTACCAGCCGAAACCTGGCGTGTTCAATTTCGTTTGGGCGGCTGATCAGGCTCAAACCCTTGTGCCAGGACAAGATTTGCTCATTTTGCGCATCCGCGCCCTCGAATCATTCAAGGTTTCGGAAGTTTTTAAAGCCTCCACCAATTTTGAAAACCTTGGCAGTCTGGGCGACGAGCCGCAAACCCTCACCCTTGATTTTCGCCAAAACGAAGCACCTGTATCGCTCCAGGAAACCACCATTTTAATCCCGCAGCCTAACCCTACCAACGCTGGCGCAACCATCCCTGTCCGCCTTGGGCAGGCCGAGCGCGTACGGGTCGAAATCGCTGACCTGTCTGGCAAAACACTGTGGGTCAATGACTTGGATTTGAGCGCAGGCAGTCATTTGCTGGACATTGCGCCGCAGGCGATTAAACAAGCAGGCGTGTATGTGTGGCGGGTGCAGACGGGCAGCAAATCGGCGAGCGGGAAGTTGGTGAAGATTTGAGGTGGAGTTTGAACGGTTACGAAACCTTGAAGGTTTCGTAACCGTTCGTAGCGCGCAACCAACGCGGGGGTTAGCTACCCAATTAAGGAACTTCCCGAAAGTTTAAAACTTTCGGGAAGTTTGTGCAAGCTACCTGATTGGAGGTTCGACTTTGAGTCGAGCCTCCAATTGCGGTTAAGCAAGCCTTTTCCTTGCCTTCTTGAATACCCAAGCCAAAGCTGAGTTGTCTTTCTGACGGAACCCGTCCGCATCAAGTGCGCGTACCCCGAG
>JACMMM010000628.1 GCA_014379065.1 Saprospiraceae bacterium | reverse complement strand
TTTTCAGCAAGGTGGACTTGCCGGAGCCATTGAGACCTAGTACGCCAATCTTGGCGCCGTAATAAAACGACAGCCAGATGTTCTTGAGCACCTGTTTTTGCGGAGGAAAGGTTTTGCTGACCCCCGACATGGAGAAGATTATTTTTTCAGACATCTTTTATGAAGTGATGGAGTGATGCCCGCCTTCGCCTTCCACCTTCGTTAATACTTCGGCGGATAAATTGGCTATGGCGGGTAAACGGGCGCAAAGGTCGCTCGAAGGCAGGAGAATCTGGAGCGTGGCAGAAAGTTTGTCTCTAATATTTGCAAACAGATCCTCTATTTTCACGGCGTACAACAACACCCATGATTTCTTATGCTACGCCCTTTTCACTACCTCGCCCTTGGTTGCTCCATCTTCTGCCTCCCTTTTTCAGGGTCAGCCCAGCCTGACACCGTGCTCATAGGCGCTTATGTCACAGACATTTATGACATAAAAATGAACGAGAACAGTTTTTCTGCCCAATTCTGGGTTTGGTTCAATTTTTCAAATGGGAAACTGGATCCCTTGGAAAGTCTTGAAATTCCCAACGCAAAAGAATTTGTAACCCCAAATGTTTTCAGAGACAGCGTTCCCGAAAAACACATTTTTTGGTACAGTAAAAGTTACACAGCGGTCTTCAAAAAGGAATGGGACATCCGTCGTTTCCCTTTTGATGAGCAGAAAATGACCATTGAATTTGAAGAAGGCAATAACGACCTTGAATCATTGGTATATGTTGTTGACAAACTCAACACAAAACTAGACTCGGCATTAAGTCTCCCCAATTGGGAAATCACGAGGTTTGAATTAGCCAACAAGCCTAAACGGTACAATTCATCCTTTGGCGATCCTGAGTTGAATGAAGGAAGCGCATACGCTCACGCAGAATTGAACGTCTACATCAAACGCAATTCTCTGGGCTTGTTCTTTTCATTGTTCACCGGCATGTATGTTGCGTTTTTTATTTCATGGCTGGTCTTTTTCATTGAGCCTCAGTATGTTGACCCGCGATTTGGATTGTCGGTGGGTGGGCTTTTTGCCTCTGTAGGCAACAAGTACATTGTAGACTCGGTACTTCCCCAATCTACCACCTTTACGTTGGTGGACAAACTGCACATCCTCACCTTTTCTTTCCTGCTCTTGTGCATCGTGATGTCTGTGATATCACTCCGGCTTTGGAACAATGGCAAAAAGCAGGAGTCGGCGCGATTTGACCGGCGGGCTTGGAAAATTATTCTAATGCTCTATACATTAGCGAATTTGGGGTTGATATGGGGAGCAAATCGGGGTGGGTGAGATTGGGGTATTGGTAATTGGGATATTAGGAAATTGCAGGGGAAGATGAGTTCTGCTATAATTTAAGGCATGCCCAAGTGTTCAAGGTCTTTGCTGAATGAGCCCCTTCCCAAAAAAATGCGTGTCCACAGCCATCCTCGGAAAACTGGCTGGCAACGCCTCTGCCACCACAGGCTCAAACCCGTTTCGGATATAAAACCGGATGGCCGCATGCAGACGCTCAACCGTGCCGAGATAAAGCGCAGCAATCCTGTGCTGCCCCGCCCAAGCTTCTAAAGTGTCAAATAATTGCTGGGCAAGTCCCCTACCCTTCCCCCGCCAGTCGGCCCGCACAAACATTTTGCGGATGCAGCCAATGCCTTCGCCGCAGTCAATTAAGGCAATGGTCCCAATCACCTCTCCTTCCGTCACCGCGACCCAAAAATTGCCCCCGTTTTGCTGATAAACAGCCGAGATTTTCAGCAAGTCAGGTTGATCTGCCAAGGTGATGGTTACTTGGAATTCGTTTTGTTGGATGTTGAGGATCAGAGCGCAAATAGCATCGGTGTATTGTTCCTCGAAGGGGATGATTTCAAACATGGTCAAACAAAAATTTCTTCACGTTCCACCAGCCTTTTTCAATAATAGCCTCGTTCTTTTTATAAAAATTGATGGCGGGTTCATTCCAGTCCAGCACTTGCCATTTCACCAAACGGCAGCCCCGGCGGCGGCCTTCTTCCACAAAATCGTCGTAAAGTTTTTGGCCTACACCGTAACGGCGGTACTGTTCGTTCACCACAAAATCGTCGAGGTAGAGCATCTTCCCTTTCCAAGAGGAATACATCATGAAGAAAAGCGTCATACCGACCACTTTTCCATCTATCTCGGCCACATGGCTTTCAAAAAGGCCGTTTCTGAAATCTTCGAGGTACTCCTCGGGCGTGGTAAACACGGCTTCCGGCTCTTTCTCATAAACGGCTAATTCGTACACCAATGCATGGATGGCCGGGATGTCGGCTTCTGTGGCCGGGCGGGTTTTAAGTTTGTTGGTCATTTTTTACTTGGCAAATTTCACAGACAAAGATTCGACAAATTTTTTTAAAAAAATTTCCAAACTTAACCATTTGCGTGTTTAACTGTTCATCGTTTCAGTTCCTTATTCACAGTTCGTTTAAAGTTCGCCCAACGCCTATCTTCGCCCCTAGATTTATGGTTTCGATTATCAATTTGGCAGTGAAGCAATACCTCTCTCGGCGCATGAAGCGCATTGAGGGTTATATGATGCACCCTGAGGAAGCTCAGGCACGTTGGCTGCGCCGCTTGCTCGACCGTGCCCGGGATACAGAACAGGGTCGTCGTTGGGGTTTCGCCGACATCCGCACCCCCGATCAGTTTGCCCGCACAATGCCTGCACAGGAATACGATGATGTGAAAAACGATATCGCCCGCATGATGCGTGGAGCAAGCAATGTGTTGTGGCCCAATGAGATAAACTGGTATTCCAAAAGCAGCGGCACTACGAGCGACAAGAGCAAGTTCATTCCCGTTCCTTATGGCAATATGTTTAATTGCCATATCGCTGGTGCATGGGATTGCTTGGCGTTGCTCTACGCCAACAAGCCCGATATGGAGGCGTTCCGCTATAAGCATCTCATCGTACCGGGCAGTTTTCAGCAGTTGCCGGAATATCCTAAAACTTGTTTTGGGGATGTAAGTGCGATCCTCGTGCGGCATATGCCCACCATTGGGCGGATTTTTTATACCCCGGATACGCAGACCAATCTAATGCCCAACTTCGAGGAAAAACTCCAGCGTATCGCAGACATTACGAGCAAGCAGCGCGATGTCTGTCTTTTTGGAGGGGTGCCCACTTGGCTTATTGTGCTGTTCCGCATGATCCTGGAAAAGACCGGCAAACAGAATATGCTGGAAGTTTGGCCTCATCTACAGGCCTATATGCACGGCGGCGTTGGCTTTGACCCCTATCGCGCTACCTTCCGCGAACTTATTCCGAGCGACGATTTTGCCTATCAGGAAGTCTACAACGCCTCGGAAGGCTTCTTTGGCGTACAGTGCGATTTAAGTCAAAACGACCTGCTCTTATTGGTTGACAATGGCGTTTTTTATGAATTTGTACCCAGCAGCGAGTGGGAAAAAGAGCACCCCAACACGGTGCTTTTGCCCGATGTTAAAATCGGCGAAAACTATGCCGTGATGATTTCGGCCAACAACGGCTTGTTCCGCTATAAACTGGGCGACACCATTATGTTCACACGCCGATATCCCTTTTGTTTCCAAATCACGGGGCGCACCAGACTTTTTATCAATGCGTTTGGCGAAGAAGTAATGGTGGGCGATGCCGACAAAGCCCTCGCAGAAACTTGCCGCCAATTGAATGCGGCTGTGACAGAATATACCGCTGCACCCATCTATTTTTCTGCCGAGAAAAAACGAGGAGGGCACGAATGGGTCGTGGAGTTTGAAAAGGAACCCGCTGATTTGGAACGCTTCAACCAGGTGTTGGATGAGTCCTTGCAACGGATCAATTCTGATTACGAGGCCAAGCGGTACAAAGGCATGGCATTGGACCGCCTGCTGCTTAAACCAGTTCCCAAAGGCACTTTCATACGCTGGATGCGGGCGCGGGGCAAATTTGGCAACCAGAACAAGGTGCCGCGCCTTGCCAATCACCGCCAGTTTGTGGAAGAATTGATCCGATTTGCTGCTGAAGATGGGCTTGCTGCTGTTTAACTCAAACATGAGACATCCCGAATTTTTGTGTTTTTAACGTCCCAGAGGGACGGAATCTTTGTAGAAATGTTGTTTTCGATGAATATGCGTGCCGTAGGTACGCTATCTAAATCTCACAGATAGCGTACCTACGGCACGCCGAACGACATGATTTGTTATATTCTACCAATATATAGTCCCTCTGGGACTTTTAAAAATTCGGGATGCGCCTCATGTTATCCTAGTATCTGGCATTCACCATTTAAAGACATTTGGCAGATGTGCTTTTAAGCCTACTTTGCAATCAATTTTTTCCATGAAAAAAATACTAATACTCCTCGCTTTCTCCGCCGTGATCGGTGCGCTTTCTCCGCTCAACCTTTCGGCCCAGCCCAAAATCCAACTCGTCAATTTCGCAAGCGGGTTTGAACTCCCCGTGGACATTGCGCATTGTGGTGACAGCCGGCTCTTTGTGGTGGAGCGCAAAGGACTTATCTGGGTGCTTGACAGCCTTGGAAATCGCCTCGACACTTTTCTGAACATTGACCCGCGCGTGAATTCGGGGCAAAATGAACAGG
>JACMMM010000627.1 GCA_014379065.1 Saprospiraceae bacterium | reverse complement strand
GGGTCTTTTGACCCAGCGCCTCTTCAGTAGGGTATTGAGGCTGAGGAACTTTTTTCAGTTATGCTTTTGGGATATTTTCAAAAAACGACCTTAATCTTGGGTGCTCACCGAAGTAGCGCTGGGTCAAAAGACCACAGGCGCGGCAGACCTCACAAGGAGTAATGGAAACATCCCGCAGTGCAGAATTGGAACCCTTGTGACAATTTGAAATTGAAAAAAGTCCAAAATTCCCTATTGTTGCCAACAAATAAGGGAAAAGCCCTTTTTAGCATTTAACATGCAACCAACTATCTCTCACACAGAATTTAGCAATTACCTATTCTGGGACGTTGATCGAACCAAAATAGATTTTGACAAACGCAAAGCATGGGTTATTGACCGTGTATTGTCGCACGGTATGTTGTCCGATTGGGAAAAGATTAAGGCATTCTACGGCAAAGAAACGATTCAGAGCGTAGCCATGCATTTGCGTTATCTGGACAAACGAACCCTGCATTTCTGTGCTGCCTATTTTGACGTACCGATTGAAGCATTCAGATGTTTTACTTACGAACTATCGAACCCCGGACACTGGAACTATTAAAATCAGTGCTTCAGGAGCCGCTTTTGGCGAATAATTTTCTCGTCGGGGGGACATCGCTTGCACTGCAAATGGGCCATCGTTTTTCCGTTGACTTGGATTTGTTCACGCACCAACCTTTCGAAGCAGAGCCGTTGCTCGAAGCCTTGCGGGCAAATTTTAAGGTGCAGCCCCTGACAATCACCAATACCATATTTATCGTAGTCGTGGAAGATATCAAAGTCATTCGAAGCCTGACTTATTTTGAGGATGCCGAGGAAACCGAAGACCCTATCGTTTTTGATAAAAAGGTGACCTGGCCAGTGGTCAAAAAGCGGATGGTTCAGGTTGTTAGGGATAATTTCTAGGCCTTCCTTTGCCTACCTTCGCCCCGTGTTTCACATCATCAAAAGATTATCCTTGTTCCTGCTCGCCACCTGCTCTCTGCTGGCCTGCAACCGACACATCAACCACCCACCTAAAATGGCGCATTTCAGCATTCCGTTCGAGACAAACGACAACCAAACGCTCACTTACCACGAAGCCATCGCTTGTTATGAGAAAATGGCCGCGGCCTATCCAGCATCTTTCAAATTGACAAAAGTCGGTAGCACCGACAGCGGCGAACCACTTCATGTGGCGGTGTTAAACATGAGCGGGGAATTCGATCCCGAAAAAATCCGCAAGTCGGGCAAGCGAATCTTATTGATCAACAATGGGATACACCCAGGGGAGCCGGAAGGGATTGACGCGACGGTTCTGCTGCTGCGCGATTATTTGGAAAAACCTGCGCTGCAAAAAGCCTTGGAACATCTGGTTATCGTGGTCATCCCCGTGTACAACGTGGACGGTTGCCTGAACCGGGGTTCTTATTCCCGCGCCAATCAAGACGGCCCCGAAGCGTACGGTTTCCGGGGAAATGCCCGCAACTACGACCTCAACCGCGATTTTATAAAATGCGATTCGCGTAATGCCCGCACCTTCAATCAGATCTTCACCACTTGGCTGCCCGATATATTTGTGGACAACCATACGAGCAATGGCGCGGATTATCAATACACAATGACCCTCATTGCCACCCAGCACAACAAACTGGAAGCGCCCCTCGGCCAATTTTTGGAAGAAACCATGTTGCCCGAGCTCTACGCTGACATGAAAGGTCGCAATTGGGAGATGATTCCTTATGTGGACTCTCCAAAGGAAACGCCCGACTCCGGCATTACCGGTTTTTGCGACTATGGCCGCTACTCTACGGGCTATGCCGCCTTGTGGAACTCCATCGGGTTCATGCCGGAGACCCACATGCTCAAACCATTCAAAGACCGCGTTTGGAGCACCTATCATTTTATGGACGCCGTGGTGCAGTTCATGTCGCGTCATATTCCCGAAATCCGGGATGCAAGGGCCAAGGCTTGGGAAAATACCCGCAGCAAGCAGGATTTCGTGCTTGATTACGCGATGGATCAAAAAAAGCACGATAGCATCACCTTCAAAGGATACGCGGCAAAATACAAGCCATCCGAAGTGAGCGGACTTCCACGCCTTTGGTACGACCGTTCGGAACCCTACGAAAAACAGATCCCTTATTACAATTATTTCAATCCTTCCTTGACGGCAGTAAAGCCCACGGCATACATCATCCCACAAGCCTGGGAAAATGTGATCGAGCGCTTGAAAATCAATGGAGTAGAAATGAAACAACTCTCGGAAGCGGTAGAGTTGGAAACCGAATCTTATTTTATCAAAGATTTCAAAACCCGCAATGCCTGGGAAGGCCATTATTACCACAGCGCTGTGACCTTTGAGAAAAAGGCGCTCAAGCGAAAATTCAGCAAAGGCGATTTCGTGATTTTCACCAATCAGAACGCCAATCGCTATCTGCTGGAGACTTTGGAGCCCAACGCTCCCGACTCCTGGTTGGCCTGGAATTTCTTTGAACCGGTGCTGATGCAGAAAGAATATTTTTCAGACTATGTCTTTGAAGATTTGGCCGCTCAGTTTTTGAAGGAGAACCCATTGGTCAAAGCAGAATTGGATGCCAAGCGCAAAGCCGAGCCTGAATTTGCCGCCGACGCTGCGGCACAACTCGACTGGGTGTATCGCCAATCGCCCTGGTACGAGCCGACGCACCGGATGTACCCCGTGGCGCGGTTGGAGAAGCTGGGGAATCTGCATTTGAGGTAGTGATTGGTTTATTAGTGATCGGTTTATTGGTGGATTGGTGATTGGTCAATCAGTCCACCGATCCACCAATCCACCAATAAACCGATCACTAATAAACCAATCACCGATTCCCATCAAAAATAGGTTTCACTTTCAGGCAATCTATGGGCGGAATCGGCATAGGCTGGAAAGGCCGACCTGGGCGTAGACGGGCAAGAGAGTCGTTGAGCGCATTTTGTGCTTCTGTTAAGAGCAGTGAATCCACCGTGCGTTCCGCTATGTTGAGCAGGGCTTCCCGACATTCGCCACGTTTCTTTTCTTTGAAAGCCGTGACACGTTCGGCCACCTTCTCTTGTACGATCGCATCGGCATCACCTTGGCAAGAAGCCAAAAGCAAGAGACCAAGGCAACCAAGAGCGCCGAGCATTAACTTGAAAAAATATTTTGCTGTTACCATCTGGGGACAAATGTTTGTGATTTTTGCTGGAAACTGTGCCAACGACCTTTCAAAGCAAAAATTTTTTTTGAACCAACTTCTGAAGGAATATTGAAAAAGGTAGGAAACCATATTCCCCAACATTAGACTTTTAGGCATCTCTCACCACTATTTTTGCGTCGTTTTTTTTTGCATCAAAAAAAGTGATTTTTTTTTGCGCGGGGGGTTGCATAAATTAAAACACACCGTATCTTTGTCCTGTCAGAAAGCGTTTACAAAATGTAATCTGAGTTTAAATAAGCAAATCTTCACCACTCAGGTGTTTTTTTAAGAAGTTTTCATTTGGTTTTTTGGGGTTATACAGGGTGCTGCTGATTCTTCAGTTAGTGCCCTGTTTTTTTAGCCTCTTTTGAAAAGCCCGATTTTGGCCTACTGCCAAAATCGGGCTTTTTCATTCTACCTTTGCGGCCCATTGCTACAAACATTGCCGCCCCTCTGGGGCTTTTAACCCACGAATCGCGTTAATAATAGCGCTCTGCTACTTTACAGAATATTCTCGCGAAATGAATTTCGCGCCACCGAATTATGAAAAAAACAACGCTGCCCTTCTTGCTGGCATTTCTTTTTGCCCCGTTTTGGTGCTTTGCACAACTGGTTCCATTCCCTTACAAAATTGAAAAAGAAGCAACTGGCGACACCGCCATGGTCGTTTCAGCCCATCCCTTGGCAACTAAAGTTGGCTTGGATATTTTAAAAAAAGGCGGCAACGCCATTGACGCAGCTGTTGCAGTACAGTTTGCCCTTGCGGTCGTGTACCCTCAGGCGGGCAACATCGGTGGTGGCGGTTTTTTGATCTATCGCGATGGCAAAGGCAAAAAAATACTTGCGCTCGACTATCGCGAAAAAGCACCTGCGGGAGCATCGGAGACCATGTACCTCGATTCAGTGGGCAATGTCATCTCCAACAAAAGCCGTTTCGGCGCCTTGGCTTGTGGTGTGCCCGGCACGGTGGACGGAATGTGGCAGGCGCAATTTTATCACGGCCGACTCAATTGGGGTGAGGTAGTTACGCCATCTATTGAACTTGCCGAAAAGGGCTTTCAAATCACGGAGCAAGAGGCCGAGCAGTTGAATAGGGAAAAACTTACGTTCGCCCGACAAAGCAGCCTTAGCCCCGCATTTGTAAAATATGAGGCTTGGAAAGCAGGCGATTGGTTGATCCAAAAAGACCTTGCACAGACGCTCCGTCGCATTGCAGGCGATGGCCGCGATGGGTTCTACTCGGGCGCAACCGCTGCGCTTATTGTAAAAGAAATGGAGAAAAAAGGGGGGCTTATCACCTTAGAAGACCTCAAAAGTTATAAAAGTGTGTGGCGTACACCCCTCGAATTTGACTGGAAAGACCTGCATATCATTACCATGCCGCCGCCTAGTAGTGGAGGAATTATTCTGCGCCAACTTTTGGGGATGGTCAGCCTTTACCCGCTGAAAAGTTACGGTTTCCATTCCACAACAGCCGTACACCTGATGGTCGAGGCCGAACGCCGTGCTTATGCAGATCGTGCCGAGCACATGGGCGACCCAGACTTTTGGAAAGTTCCCGTGAAAACGCTGACCGATACAGCCTATATTAAATCCAGAATGGCCAATTTTAAGGCGGATACTGTCACGGACAACTGGGCGGTCTGGGCAATTAAAATCAAAGAAAGTGAAGAAACCACGCACTTTTCAGTGGTGGACAGAGAAGGGAACGCCGTGTCTGTGACCACGACCTTGAACGATAGTTATGGCTCGCGCACGGTGGTGGCTGGCGCAGGTTTTATCCTCAACAACGAAATGGACGACTTCAGCGCGAAACCAGGCGCGGCCAATCTCTATGGCGCAGTGGGCGGCAAAGCC
>JACMMM010000626.1 GCA_014379065.1 Saprospiraceae bacterium | reverse complement strand
GCCCAAAACCTAGACTGGAAGCAATTTGACCCAAAACCCTTGCTGCTGTGGAGCAACGCGCAGCAATATGCACAATAGGTAAGAACCAGTTATTGCCTTGGCAACACTTGGATATTGGAAATTCCTTGTTGGATATTGGACATTTATACTACTATGTATCAATCACTTATAAAAAAAGAAAAGACCCTGGCCGTTATCGGTCTCGGCTACGTCGGGCTGCCGATAGCCTTGGAGTTTGCGCGGCATTTCAGCGTAATAGGTTTTGATGTAAATGCTGAGCGCGTAGCGATGATGCAGCGCGGCGAGGACCCGAGCCGGGAACTCAGTCGGAAAGATTTCAAAGACCGCGACATCCTTTTCTCCGACCGCCTCGAAGACTTGGCCAAGGCGCATTTCTTTATTGTAGCTGTGCCGACCGATATTGACGAGCATAAAGTTCCCAACCTCAATCCCCTCAAAAAATCTTCCACCAGCATCGGCAGCATCCTGAAAAAAGGCGACTATGTGGTGTATGAATCCACGGTTTACCCCGGCTGCACCGAAGAAGATTGCCTGCCCATCCTGGAAGAATTATCCGGGCTCAAAATGGGCGAGGACTTCAAACTTGGCTACTCGCCAGAACGCATCAACCCGGGCGACAAAAGCAAACCGCTCACCCAAATTATCAAGATAGTGAGCGGCTCCGATGCCGAGGCTTTGGAAGAAATCGCGAAAATATATGGCCACATTATAAAGGCAGGAATTTACCAGGCCAGCAGCATCAAAGTGGCCGAAGCCGCCAAGGTAATCGAGAACACCCAGCGCGACCTGAACATCTCGCTGATGAACGAACTCGCTATCATTTTCGACCGAATGGGCATAGACACACAGGAAGTGATCAAAGCGGCTGGCACCAAGTGGAACTTCCTCAAATTCTATCCAGGGCTCGTGGGCGGCCACTGCATCGGCGTGGATCCCTACTACTTGCTGCACAAATCCGTCGAACTGGGTTACGAGCCACAAGTCATCCTCAGTGGTCGCCGCGTGAACGACGGGATGCCCGCCTGGGTGGCCAAAAAACTCGTGCAACTGCTCATAAAAAAGGACAAAAGCCCGCACTTGTCCAAAGTGCTCATACTCGGCATCACGTTTAAAGAAAACGTGGCCGACATCCGCAATTCCAAAGTGGCTACGCTCGTCCGCGAACTGCAGGACTTTTCCATCAACGTCCATATAGTTGACCCCAATGCCTCCCCCAACGAGGTTGCGCACGAGTATAAACTAACGCTAAGTGACAAGATTTCAGAGGGCTACGACGCCGTGGTGGTAGCCGTAGCCCATGACGAATACCGCAATTACGACAGTGCGTTTTTTAAATCCCTCATGGGCAAAAACCCAATTCTGGTAGACCTAAAAGGGATTTATGATGGAATTGACAACGGCATCGAATATTGGCGCTTGTAGGGCGAAATTCATTTCGCTCACAAACCTTAAAAAAATCAAGGCGAAATAAATTTCGCCCTACATAACGCACTTAATGTGCTGTTTTTCAAATATCTACATGACTGTTTCGCATAAGTTGCCGCAACTTATGAAAGGCGAAGCCTTGTTGTTCGGGAATCATCCCCCTACCCTCCCAAAACTCAATCCCCCATTACCACAAAATCCAAGACCTTCGCGGCCCAAGACCCGCTTACCTCTCAACACTTACCTCTCAACACTAAACACTTACCACTGCCTGGCTATGCTACAAATGGTTGACCTAAAAACCCAATACACCCGCATCAAAAGCGAGATAGACCGCGAGATGCAAGAGGTGTTCGACTCTTGTATTTTCATCGGAGGGCCGAAGGTGAATGCTTTTCGGGAAGGCCTCGAACAGTACCTAGGTGTTAAACACGTCATTCCTTGCGCCAACGGTACCGACGCGCTCCAAATCGCCATGATGGCGCTCGATCTCAAACCTGGCGACGAGGTCATCGTCCCAGCGTTTACATACGTAGCTACAGCGGAAGTAATCGGATTGCTTGGACTGACACCTGTGATGACCGACGTAGACCCTGGCACGATGAATATCACGGCAGCGCATATCGAAGCGGCGATTACCCCACGCACGAAGGCCATTGTGCCGGTTCACCTGTTTGGACAAAGTGCTGATATGGCGCCGATTATGGCGCTCGCTGAAAAGCACAACCTGTTTGTGATAGAAGACAATGCGCAAGCGATTGGGGCGCACTACTCGAATTTAGGAGGTAACTTGAAGTTACCTCCTAAATTTACTGGAACCATCGGCCATTTTGGCTGCACCTCATTCTTCCCCTCCAAAAACCTCGGTTGCTACGGCGACGGGGGCGCTCTTATGACCAACGACGACGATCTGGCAGCCAAAGCCCGCATGATTGCCAATCACGGTCAATCCAAGCAATATTACCATGATGTTATAGGTGTGAACTCTCGCCTCGACGCCATGCAGGCCGTGATCCTCAACGCCAAACTAAAACACCTCGACGAGTACAACGCCGCCCGCAACCGTGCTGCTGATTATTACGACCGTGTTTTCGGGCAAATCCCACAGTTGAAAATCCCCGCCCGCGAGCCAAACTCGACGCATGTTTTTCATCAGTACACGCTACAGATCACTACACCCAATCCTGAAAAAACTCGGGATGAATTGAAAGCGTATTTGCAGGAACAGGGCATCCCTTGCATGATTTATTACCCTGTGCCGCTGTACGACCAACCTGCATTTGCCCAATACTGGAAAGGTGGCAAATTGCCCGTGACGGAATCTCTTTGTGCCTCGGTGTTCTCGTTGCCCATGCACTCGGAAATGACGGAAGAGATTTTAGCGAAGATTACAGGAGCGGTGAAGGCGTTTTTTGAGCGGGTGTAGAAGTGACACTTTTTGTAAAAGTGTCACTTCTATCGCTTAATTTTGAATCCTAAATCAGCTTCCCATGTCCATTTTAAAATTTCCAATGCTTTAAAAAGGCTCAAAAGGTCAAGCTGATTTGGTCTCATTGTTTGATGGGAGATATTTATATTCGGCTATTCGGACTGACATTGCTGAGAATCTTGGAAATCCAGAATTATTGCCTGACGTCTACCGCTTTTATTCTCCATTTGATGGGCATGAAGTCCTAGTTAAACATCGTATCGCGCTTACTTTCTACGTCAACGGTGTACGCCTCTCAGATGAATTCAATGTCATTCCTACACTAACAGAAGAGGCCATCATCGGGATCACGACGATGCAGAAATGGCGCATCAAACCCGATATTGGAAACGGTTCCGTTTCGGTTGATCCTAAATTGGCGATTCCAATATTAAAATCACCCCGACTGCGGAAATCTGTCCAAAGTCCATTATCCAAAGTCTAAAATCCATTGTCCAATTTCGCACTTATAGGCGCAGCAGGTTACATCGCGCCCCGGCACCTCAAAGCCATCCGTGACACCGGTCACCGGCTCGTGGCGGCTTTTGACCCTCAAGATTCCGTGGGCGTGCTCGACAGTTACTTCCCCGATACTGCCTTCTTCACGGAGTTCGAGCGTTTTGACCGGCATCTGGAAAAGTTGAAACGCGCTGGAAATGCCATTGACTATGTCAGCATCTGCTCGCCCAACTACCTCCACGACGCGCATATCCGCTTCGGACTCCGCCATGGCGCCGACGTAATCTGCGAAAAGCCTCTCGTGCTCAATCCCTGGAATGCCGATGCCCTGAAAATCAACGAGGAAGAATCCGGCAAACACGTCTCCACCATCCTGCAACTCAGGCTCCACCCGGCCATTATAGACTTGAAAAACAAAGTAGAGCAAGACTCCTCAGGTAAAAAACACGAAGTAGACCTGAGTTATATCACCTCGCGTGGCAACTGGTACTACGCAAGTTGGAAAGGCGATTTGACCAAATCAGGCGGCATCGCCACCAACATTGGCATCCACTTTTTTGATATGCTGGCCTGGATTTTTGGGTATCTGAAAAGTAACATCGTTCATGTACACTCACACGACCGCGCCGCCGGTTTTCTGGAATTTGAAAAAGCCCGCGTCCGTTGGTTTTTGAGCATCAACCCCGATACGCTGCCCCCCGAAGCCGCTGGCAAGCGCACGTTCCGAGCCATTACCGTGGATGGTGAATCGCTGGAGTTCAGCGAGGGCTTTACCGACCTTCATACCCTTAGTTATCAGGACATTCTGAATGGGAATGGTTTTGGACTTGACGATGCATTGCCCGCCATTCGTTTGGCGCATGATATTAGGGAGCAGAAACCTGTGGGGCTTGTGCGGGAATATCATCCTTTGGCGGGGTTGGCGTTGGTTAAGCATCCATTTGTTAAGAGATAAAACCCCACCCCCATCCCTGCGGGGGAGGGGGGCTTGCACTCACTCTGTTCATTGATTTTGAATACCATAGCCAAACGCACACTATTCCCTGACTTTGGTTTTGGGTGCTATAAGTACAACGAAATCAAGCCCCCCTCCCCCGCAGGGGAGGGGATGGGGGTGGGGTTAAAACACAACCCATGAAAAAAATCCTCGTAACCGGCGGCGCAGGCTTCATAGGCTCCAATCTCGTAGACGCCCTACTGGCCGACGAACGCATCAGTTTCGTCCGCGTCCTCGACAACCTCTCCACAGGTTTCATGGAGAACATTGTACAGCACCAAAACAATCCAAAATTTGAATTCATAGAAGCCGATATCCGGGATTTCGAGACCTGCTTAGCGGCCTGCGACGGCATGGACTTAGTAAGCCACCAAGCCGCCCTTGGCTCCGTACCGCGCTCGATCCAAGACCCGCTTACCACCAATGCCGTCAATATCTCCGGCGCACTCAACATACTCCACGCCGCCAAAGAATCCGGCATCAAACGGGTGGTCTACGCCGCCTCCTCTTCCACCTACGGCGACAGTCCCGGACTGCCCAAAGTGGAAGACAAGATCGGCAAACCACTCTCGCCCTACGCCGTGACGAAGTATGTGAACGAACTCTACGCTTCCGTATACGCCCGCACTTACGGGATGGAAGTGATCGGGCT
>JACMMM010000625.1 GCA_014379065.1 Saprospiraceae bacterium | reverse complement strand
GAAACGAGGAATCATTGATTGGGTTGCGTTTTGCGTAACATGTTGCCGCTGATAAAAGTAAATTTGATCCATAACAAACCTTTGATACCCATGCGTCGTCCATACCCTCTACTGTTGATTTCCTTGCTTTTTAGTTCCTGTACCGATACCCCGGATAACAACTTTGAACATTCGATCGGGCATGTGCACACGATTTGGCTTATCCTGTTGTCGGGGTTTTCAGCATCTATCCTTTTCTTTATCTGGAAAAACTTGGCGGGATATAGCCGTATCCGTTTGACAACGTTGTTCGGTATTATCACGCAAAAAGTAGGGGACGAAAAAAATGATCTGGGGATTTTAGCCTTGTCGCTCGCTATCCTGTGCTGGTTTATTTCCGGAATATTCTCCTTGCTTCCCAACCCCTTCATCACGCTTTTGGCCACCAGCATTTGTTCTTCTTTAAATTCCTGTTTTTTATTGTTGTTTCTGCGGCATTTGGACAAGGAAGACCTCCCAGCAGGATTTCGGGCTTATTTCCCTTCTCGCCATACGATCTGGACGGTTTTTATTATCCTTTTACTCGCTACGCTGGCAATCGCAGGCTCTGTGTATGCCGGCATTGTGCCCGGCTTTGCCATATTGCTGCCCGATCTTGCCTTTTCTTTGTACACTTTGTATTTTATCGGGTTCAGTTTTTTCTACCTTTTAACGGCGCGGATGAAAAGCCTGGCGCTTGGCATACTTTCCGCTGTTCCTATCATCATTACCCTGCTTGCTGAGCTGTGCCGCCTAGTGTCTTTTCAAGACCCGGAGAACCCTAACTGGGGATTTATATTGACAAACCAAACACTGTTGTTCACTTACAAACCATTGCTAATCATTTCTTATTTTGTGCTGATCTATTCCTGGCAACTGAAGCGTATCAATCGAAATGAGCCGGGCTTGCCCCTGAATATCAGTCAGGCAACTAGAACAACGACCATATCTGACACAAACGTTCAATCCAATCGGGCGCATTACCGCAACCTTGGCTCGAAAGACTGGATGATTCTCGAATGGTTGGCCAGAGGGGAAAAAGCAACCTCCATTGCCGCAGCCAACGCCTCTGAATTCCCAAACGGCGCGAAAGGCGTGGATGACCGGATCAGCGCCATTGCCCGGGAATTTCAACTGGCCGGACAATCGCAAATGAAAATCGTAGTCGCGGCCCTGAAAAGAGGGCTTTTAAAACTGGAAGACATCCCATAATTACCGCGATTCCCCCAAAAGAAGCGGTAATTCCCCCTACCTGCATTTTTCCGGTTTTTCCCTTTTCGACATGCCTTTTCCTTTGGGCTGGTCAATGGTATTGTCCATTGTTCAGTTCAAAACCAAGCCGTTATGTCTACTTCACTTTTTCGCAGGAAAACAATTGACTCCATTCTAAAAGAAGCACAACAAAGCGCTGGAGATGCTCATGCTCATGGCCTAAAGAGAGTCCTCAGCGTCCGTGACCTTACTTTTTTTGGCATTGCTGCTATTATCGGAGCGGGCAGTTTCAGCGCTTTGGGTCCTGCCATCTTTAATGGAGGGCCGGGCGTGGTGGTGCTTTTCATCCTTTGTGGCATTGCCTGCGCCTTTACTGCTTTGTGTTACTCAGATTTTGCCAGTCGCATCCCGGTAGCTGGCAGCGCTTACACTTATGCGTATGCTTCTTTTGGCGAAATCGTCGCATGGATTATCGGTTGGGCATTGCTGATGGAATACGCGATTGGCAATGTGTACGTCGCTTTTTCCTGGAGCGATTACCTCACGTCATTATTGTCTAAATTAAACGTGCATATTCCGTCCCATCTGACTTGCAGTTACAGCGAGGCTTCGGGCGGGCGAACACCGGAATTGCTCCAAATCTGGAATGACGCACCGACCTTATTTGGGCTTCGTATCATATTGGATATGCCTGCTCTGGTCATCAATATCTTGATTACGTGGCTTGTTTATATCGGCATCCGGGAATCCCGGAATTTTAGCAATGTGATGGTGATGTTGAAATTATCCATCATTGTGCTGGTATTGCTGATTGCAGGCGGTCTAATTTACCGTTTAGGACTGAGCGATAATTGGACTCCGCCGAATGCACAGGGTGTAAAAACTTTTTTCCCCAATCAGTTTAGTGGCGTGATGAAAGCCGTGAGTGGGGTGTTTTTTGCTTACATCGGGTTTGATGCGGTGAGTATTTTGGCAGAAGAGAGCAAAAACCCGCAGCGCGATTTGCCCCGGGGCATGATCTTGTCTTTGATCATTTGCACGGTAGTGTATATTCTACTTGCTTTGGTACTCACGGGGGCTGTACCCTATGCGAAGTTTGAAAATGTCAACGACCCGCTCGCGTTTATTTTTGAGCCCCAAAACCTCAACATTGGCTGGATGCAGTTTCTGGTGGCCATTTGTGCCGTCATCGCCATGACCAGTGTTATGCTGGTGATGCAGATGGGACAACCTCGCATATGGATGAGTATGGGGCGGGATGGTTTGATGCCGCCTATTTTCAAAAAGATCCATCCTCGCTATAAAACGCCCCATATCTCGACCATCATCACGGGTTTGTTTGTGGGCACTTTGATTTTGTTGACCAACAGCCAGTTTGTACTCGATTTCACCAGCACGGGGACTTTGTTTGCCTTTGTACTCGTATGCGGCGGGGTGCTTTTTCTTCCCCGAAAAGAAAAAGTGCCGGGCCAGTTCAACATGCCATATATCAATGCCCGTTATATTTTTCCAAGTTTGATAGTGGTCGCTTTTGCTGCTTTTATGTTGTTGGGCAATCCAATGGAAGGGCAGGATGGTTTACATATTCCTACCCTTCTTTTCTGGCTGATTTGCGCAGGGCTGGCTGTTCTGGCTTTTATAAAAAACTTGTCCCTGATACCCTTGTTGGGTTTATCTACCTGTTTATATCTGCTCACAGGTATCAGGGCCAGCAATTGGAAATGGTTTTTTATTTGGTTTGGAATCGGCTTGGTGATTTACCTGTCGTATGGTTATCGGAAAAGCCGATTGGCGCGAACCGACGGAGAATAGCCTCAATTTAACAGGGCGGATGGGCTCAAAATTTTCCCCGCAGGATTTCCCCGCTGATAGTCTTTGAATACATCGGCATAATCAGCCGCGCGATACCGGACAAAAACCTCCGCCAGCACATTGGGAAGTTTGCGGTAAGGTGAAATCTGCAAATCCTTCAACAAAGTATCCAGGTACTGCTGAAACCGTGTATTCACGCCGCAGGAACGGGAAGGCTCAAAGTGAATGTGTTCCCGTTTCCAGGATTGGAGATAGGCAATGCTCGATTCCATGGTTTCGACCGATGGCAATTCGAGTGATCCTTTCCACAAAGCGCTGAGCCATAGGGTGCCCACTTCGACAGAAGGCACGTGCAGGAAGCCGTGGTTAAAACCCGCAAACCCCATCCTTGGAATTCTGGGATGAACCAAATGCCGGTACAATTGAACGCCATCGGGTTCCGATTCAAGCATCGTCCTGTATTGGTCGGGCAAAAACGGGAAACTGGGGGTTAAGGAACCCAATGAAAGCACCACAATATCACAATAAAGGTTGCCCCCATTTTTCAATTGCAAGCCATTTGTGGTGAATGCTTTCACTTCAGAGTGATAGGGCAGAATACGGCCCTCAGCAACAAACGAGTAATAGTTTTCAGGCTCCAGACAGGAGGCGGAACGCAGGTCTGCTAAGAGCGGGTGGCTGGGAATGACGCTGCGCAAACGTTGTTGTGCCTCCGGTCCCAATTTCGCGCCTCGTTTCATCACTTTCCCGCTTACGATTTGTTCAATCATTTTCCAAAATGACTGGACGACTCCTGGAGAACGCTCGTGCATCAAATGTTCTATTTTGGATGGATGCGACCAACTCGGCATCATCACCGACCCGAAACGGTTGAAGAAAAATCTGCTAAAATGAGCTCCGAACTATTGGCGTGGGAACATCCAGCGCGGGGTTCGGAAAACATGAAACACTTGCGCAGCCTGTTGTTGCGCAGCAAAATCGGCCATATCCACGGCGCTTTTGCCAAACCCTACCACGGCAACGCGCTTGCCTTTGAATTCGTCCAATGATTTCAAATCGCGCTCTGTCATGACCTTTCCTTGATACAGATCCTGATCCGGGAATTGTAGGCTGTTTTTGCCGTCGCTGTAATGTCCGTTAGAAACCATGACAAAATCGAAATGTGCTTCGCGTCGTCCATCGGGGCTTTGGATACTGGCGAGCCAGCCATCGGGTTCTTCCTGTAACGCCGTAATTTCATGACGCAATTGGACTTCTAACTGGAAGTGTTTTACGGCTTCCTGCAAGTATTGCAGGATTTGAATTCCGGTCGGATGCAAGTCCGGTTTGAAGGGCCAGGGAAAATCGGAGATGTGGTATTGTTCGGCGATGTTTTGCAACCGGACATTGGGGTAGGCCAATGCCCAAACGCCGCCGATCTTGTCCGATTTTTCATAGATTTCAACCTGAAATCCGTTTTTCTTCAGCATAGCTGCCGAGGCTATTCCTGAAATGCCGCTGCCGATCACGGCCACGCGTGGCGTGTGCGATGTTTTGTTCTCCATGTTTTTGTTTTTAGCTTAGAAACCTTTGAATTCTGGACAGTAAAGTGAGGTCTCCGTTGCCGCAGGTCTTATGGATTTCGACAGAATAACATGGGGGCCTATTCAAAGACCGTCATCGTGATACTTATGGCAAGGTGTATTGCTAGAGCATTAATTCTAGTTTGGCACTTTAGCCGCGTAGCGGCCTAACGTCGGTAGCATTGTCATAGGTCACCGTTTAAAAGGTGCAGAGCACCGGAACAACCGACGAGAAGTTCCGGTGCTCTGCACCTCCAAATCAATGGTCGAATGTGATTTCTACCGACGTTAGACCGCTACGCGGCTAAAAGCCATCAGAAGAAAAATTGCTCCGAAACGATCTTGCCATCCTTTACCTCATATACACAGATCTCTTCGATCATCATTCTGCCCATTCCTTTCATCGTAGCATCCAGGGTCATGGCTACGCTAAAATATCGGCCTCCTACAATGGGGTCTGAAAAGGAACCGCCATGCCTTTCTTCAATCATGTCGGCGAATTGTTTTCCTTTCTCCGCCACCGCTTGTTTCCCTTTGGCTGATTTGGTGGGTGCATTTTCTGGTTCTATGCTCGCAATATCATCTGCATAAAGTTCGGTCTGGGCCTGTTGGATCTGGCCCGTGCGGCAAAGTTCTACCAATCGGTTTGCGACTTCTTGTGTTGTCATGATTTAAAGTATTTTAGTTGTTAATCATTTAACACACTGAAGACATTCAGGACGGGCGTATTTGGACAAGTCGTTTGAATTATTTTTTACTTGAACAATGCCAAGGCTTTGTACAAGGTTTGCATAATACCCCAAAGGGCTGGGATGGCTACGAAAGTCCAGGAAAGCCACAGCAGATAGGAGGAACGGCTTTGTTTTTTCATGACGATTTGAGTTTATCCTGTTTAAGCGGCTTAATGAGCATATTGCACACAAAACCAATAACCAGCAGTCCGGCCATCAGGTACATCGTGACGGAATAGGCCTCTGCTGCGGGCAAATGCAGCGTGTCAATTTGGTAAGCCCGAATGTTGTTGACCAATTGCGGCCCCAATAACGCCGCCATGCTCCAGGCCAACAGCAATCGGCCATGAATAGCGCCCACTTCCTTTGTACCGAACATGTCGCGCAGATAAGCTGGGATGGTAGCAAAACCGCCCCCGTACATACTCATAATGAGACAAAAGGCTGCTACGAACAACACGATGTTGCCCATGCGGCCCGTCAAAGGCACAAGAATGTAGAGCACTGCACCCAAAAGGAAAAAGATAGCGTATGTGTTTTTGCGACCGATTTTGTCGGACAAAGAAGACCAGAAAAAACGCCCCGCCATATTAAACAGGCTCAAAAGCCCAACGAAACCGCCCGCTGCTGCGGCACTAACGGCTCGGCTTGTGCCCAACACTTTTTCAGAAAACATTTCCTGGATCATCACCGAAGCCTGTCCGAGGACTCCGATACCCGCGCTGACATTGAGCATCAGCACGGCAAATAGCAGGTAAAATTGGGGGGTGCGTATCGCGGCATCGGCGTCCAGACCTTGGCTTGGATCCTTTTGGTCGGGTTGTTTCACGCTCGACGGTTGCCAGCCTACCGGTGGGATACGAATGGTCAGCACGCCAAACAACATATAAGCCAAATACAATACACCCAGCGCCAGAAAAGTCTCGGCTACCCCAATCGAATCGGGTGTTTGAAAAAATTCCATTAATCGAATAGACAAAGGTGCGGCCACCATAGCGCCACCACCGAAACCCATAATGGCCAATCCCGTAGCCATTCCGGGGCGGTCGGGAAACCACTTAATGAGCGTAGAAACCGGCGAAATATAGCCCAAGCCCAGCCCGATACCGCCCAGTACGCCATTTCCAAGATACAGCAACCAGATTTGATGCCCCCAAACGCCCAGTGCCGACAGGAAAAAACCGCCCGAAAAACACAGCGCCGACACAAACATGGCTTTACGCGGACCAACCCTTTCTAGCCAGCGACCAAATACCGCCGCCGAAGCCCCTAGGCAAAAAAGGGCAATGGAAAAAATGTATCCAATCTGCACCAACGACCAATCGCCTTCCACGGG
>JACMMM010000624.1 GCA_014379065.1 Saprospiraceae bacterium | reverse complement strand
CGTAGTGCCGTTGTGGCGTTGTGTGAAACTAAGAAAAAGCCTCGCACGACGACACGACGACACTACGCGAGCGTTAAACGTAGTGCCGTTGTGGCGTTGTGTGAAACTAAGAAAAAGCCTCGCACGACGACACTACGCGAGCGTTAAACGTAGTGCCATTGTGGCGTTGTGTGAATCAACTCTCAGAGGTACCCACAAATGACCCTTTTGATACCGTCTCTTAGCAAAGCTTCTCCAAAGTTCATTAACAGCCCTAACTTCAAATCAGTGAGTCGTAAGTACGTAAGCAATATCTTACAGTGTACCGGTGCGTGCCGTTCAATGGATTTCAGTTCAACAATTAATTTTCTCTCAACGATTATATCAGCCCGAAACCCTGTAGTCAGTTTAATACCGTCCTCTTCAAATGGAATTTCTTTTTGTTGTTCCACGAAAAAGCCGTTCGATTTCAAATGATAAACCATCAGCGCCTCGTAAACACTCTCAAGGAGTCCCGGACCCCATTTTCGATGGATTTGAAATCCGATTTCGACAACGATTTGAGCAAGTTCGTTTTCGTTCATTTCTGAAGGGCGTTTGGTAAGTTGAAGTACAATAGGCATAAATTAAAGAAGGTTAATTGATGAAAAACACACGCACATAAAACCATGAAACTAGGCATAGCACATCGTGGAATTTTGTGCATCAAGCAACAATGATTATGAAGTTGATTATAAAAATAATGCTTTTATTTTGTTTTGCAAAAGCTGCTTCGGGGCAAAACATCTTCACTTCCGAAGCAGCCGTATCGGCAGCGCTACAACACCACCCGCTAAGTCGTGCATCTGCCTTAGAGGTAAAGGCCAAAAAATACAATGAAAAAACTGCGTTCAACCTGCCAAACCCGGAAATAAACGCCGAAAGTCCCACCGGGGAATTTTATGCTGTTGGCGTATTGCAGTCCTTCGAATTTCCGACAGTATATACCCGACAGAAACAGGTTGCAAGAGCCGAAACCGACTTAGCCCAGGCCAAGCAGCGCGTAAGCGAAAATGATTTGCGGTACACGGTGCGCTCCTTATATTTGGAGACACAAGTCGCGGAGTACCAAAGCCGTCAATGGGCCGCGCGCGACAGTTTGTACGAAGCCATTGGCATTGCCGCTGCCCGGCAGTTCGCCGCCGGAGAGATTGATTTTTTACAAAAAACATTGGCCGAAAACGAAATGGGCAAGGTGCACCAAGAACGTTTGGCCGATGAACAAAAAATGGCATTACTACGCCAACAATTAGCGATGATGACTGGACTCAACAGTCTGGGGACGCTGATGCCACTTGACGTGGATACGGTTGGGCTTGCACCCATTCCAAGCATTTCTGATAACCCAGCTATCGCCTATGATCAACAAGCCGCACAAGTGGCTGAAAGACAAATCAATTTGGCAAAAAGCAGAGCCTTACCCAACTTCTCCCTCGGTTATCTGAATCAAGGGCCGCGCAACACGCCGATTGATTACCGTTTTCGGGCCAGCATCGGCATTCCACTGTGGGCTGGACAATACCGTGCAGGAATCAATGCTGCCAAAGCCGAAAATCAGGCTGCCGCCGCCCGTGTTGAAGCACAAGGCTTGGCCGTCACATTCGAACGCAGCCGGGCTCAATCGGAAGCGGCTACCGCATTGATAAACGTACGCTACTACGAAAGGGAATCGATGCCCCGCAGTCGCTCGCTCATCACGGCGGCAATACGGATGCGCGAAGCAGGACAAGTAGATTATGTCACTTTCCTGCGGATACTGGATGAATCCTACACGATTCAGCAGGAATATACCGTCCAATTGCAAGCCTTGAATTTAGCGCAATTGCGCCTTCTATATTTGTCGGGCAAATAGATTTGGAAATCTTTTAAAATTTGTCGGATAGGGAGTTTAAAAAATTGATTTTCAAGGATTTATCAAAATAAATTCAAATTTAAAGAGAATGAAATACCTGTTGTTTTTTCTATTTACACTGCCGTCTCTTATGCTTTTAGCACAGGAAGCGCATACCCATGCAGACGGCACGACCCACGCTGCCCATGGCGACGAAACGGCCACGACTGCCACCAAACCAGGTGCCGACCATTTCACGGTGTACGGTGCATCAGACAAATACGAACTTACACTGTACTACCCCGAACTGATAGCAGGACAAGAAGCGCATTTGACGCTTTTCATAGCTGACTACCAAAGCAACCGCCCCATCGAAAAAGCCGAATTGAAAATCACAACGCTCGAAAACCCACAAATCGCGTTCGAGGTAACGATACTCTCGCCGGGTGTATATGAACTGCACAGCACTTTTCCCGAAAACAAGACTTACACCCTCAACGTGCAAATGAACCATCCCAACGGGGCTGACCTTATCGGGCTGAAAGGCGTAACGGTAGGTCAAAAACTGATCCCCGAAACAACCGTTGTTGGTGCCCCCCCACAAACCTTCAGTTGGATGTGGTTTCTGGGAGGCTTGGCATTGGGCACGATCGGCATGTGGTTGGTCAGCCGTCGCCGCAACCGGGTATTGACCGCTGTGCTGTTGCTGGCAAGCGCTTGGCTTTCAACACCCAGCTGGAACCCCGCCTTCGCACACGGCGATGAGCCACACGGCCCTGGTTCGGGCGGAAGCGGTTATGGAAAATCAGTTTTTGCACCCAAGGAAACTCAGTTTTTGTTTGAAATCCTGACCCAACCCATCGTAGTGGGCGACTATCAGTCTGCCACCACGATGTTCGGCACCGTAGTGCCCGCTTCGGGGGGTTTGGGTGTGGTTATAGCCCCTCATAACGGACGCATAACGCGCGTCAATGTTGCCGTTGGCCAAACAGTACGCGCCGGGCAAACACTGGCTATTTTGCAGCAAAATATCAGCACATCCGAGCAAGTGGGTATTGCCAGCAACAACAGCGGGCTGGCAGTACAAATCGAGATCGCAAAAACCCGTGTGGCTGCTTCTAAACGCGAATTGGACAGACTGAAAAAAATTGAGGATATCGCCGCTGGACGAGATGTTCAAGCGGCTGAAGCGAATTACAATCAGGCTTTATCCGAGTTGCAAACGCTCGAAAACAAAGCCTTTGGCGCCAACTCGGTGGCCAATAGCCGCACGGTTGCACTCATAGCGCCTATAAGCGGCATCGTAGGCACTTTCACGCTTACTCCTGGAGCAGAAGTGGTGGCTGGGCAAACATTGTTGTCTGTGACCAATCTGAACAAGGTGTATGTAGAAGCTCAAGTGTATGATCGGGATGTGCCAGTGATTCGTTCAGGAAATAAGTTTTTAGTGACATGCAGCACGGACGACCACAAAAGCGCCGAGGTGCGGCTTATTTCACAAGCCCAAACAATGAACCCTGGTAATCAAAGCCAACGTGTACTTTTTGAAATGGACAACCCGCGTGGTGAGTTTAAAATCGGTGAATTTGTGACAGTGAAAGCCTTAAACAACAGCGCCACAAGACAAATCACCGTACCGAACTCCGCCCTGACCGAAATTAATGGCAAAACAGCCGTTTTCCTCAAGCATTCAGCAGAGGAATTCGAGTTGGCCTACGTCCAAACAGGCGAGGATGACGGTACGCGAACCATCATTTTGAAAGGAATAGAAGAAAGTGAGAAGGTGGTAGAACAGGGGACTTACGAGGTGAAGATGATGTATTTGAATCAGTAAGGACGAATTCACATATATGCAAAACCACGACACTCCCCACGTCCATAGCTACGACGCCCAAGGCCGTCAACTTTGCTGCACCCTCGAAGAAAAAATCGAGGCCAAAACCGCAACAAAACTCATAGACGACCACAGCGACGAGGACGGCCACGACCATGCACACGACCACAATGGGGAATTGCACGCTGCTTGGCGCGAGTACCTGCCTGCTATCATCAGTTTGGTTCTATTGCTCGCAGGCATCATGTTGGATGCGTATGTACGGCCCGCGTTTTTCAAGGATTGGGTTCGGATAGTCTGGTACGTTGCGGCCTATTTGCCCGTCGGAATTCCCGTGATTCGGGAGATGTTCGAAAGCATCTCGAAAAGGGAGATTTTCTCTGAATTTACGCTCATGGTCATTGCAACCCTTGGTGCATTTGCTATCGGCGAATACCCGGAAGGCGTGGCGGTGATGTTGTTTTATGCCGTCGGCGAATTATTCCAAACAGCTGCGGTACGCCGCGCCAAAGGCAACATAAAAGCCCTGCTCGACCAACGGCCCGACGAGGTGACGGTGTTGGAAAATGGGGCGACCCGCCATGTGAAGGCAGAAACGGTCGGCATTGACACCATCCTCCAACTGAAACCTGGCGAAAAACTTGCACTGGATGGTGAACTGTTGTCGGAAAACGCGTCCTTCAACACCGCCGCGCTCACAGGTGAAAGCAAGCCCGATTCAAAAACAAAAGGCGACACAGTGTTGGCTGGGATGATCAACTTGAACACGGTGGCGCAGCTACGGGTGACAACCGCATACACAGACAGCAAACTTTCGAAAATCCTCGAAATGGTGCAGAACGCCACCGCGCAGAAAGCACCGACCGAGCTTTTTATCCGCAAGTTTGCCAAAATCTATACACCCGTCGTGGTGCTGTTGGCCGTGCTGATTGTCCTGTTGCCCTACTTCTTTGTTGAAAACTACGTCATCCGTGACTGGCTTTATCGGGCTTTGATCTTTTTGGTCATTTCTTGTCCCTGCGCGTTGGTGATTTCTATTCCGCTGGGCTACTTCGGTGGCATTGGGGCGGCCAGTCGTAATGGTATTTTGTTCAAAGGCTCCAATTTTTTGGACATCATGGCAACGGTCAAAAACGTGGTGATGGACAAAACGGGGACGATGACGGAAGGCGTTTTTAAGGTTCAGGAAGTCAAAACAAATCCTGGTTTTGATGAAAAAACGACGCTTGCATGGGTAAATGCTTTGGAAAACCATAGTACTCACCCAGTCGCGACCGCCATCCATCAATATGT
>JACMMM010000623.1 GCA_014379065.1 Saprospiraceae bacterium | reverse complement strand
TGTCATTCCTTGATTTCAGTTCTACTATGCCTTTGTTCATAAACGCCAAAGTCCTGTAGCCATCCCATTTAATCTCATAACCCCCACGCTCACCCCGATCCGTTTGCTTTTGTAAACATAATCATTAGTATCGCCCTCCGCTTCCGGGCGAAGGTCATTCAGACCCAATATGTAACGCGCATCCAAGAAAAGAAAGGGGCCTCCAAGGTTCACACTGATGCCCGCACCAAAATGCAAGTTGATATTTGTTGGGGTCACCGCGAATTCATCGGAGGCCAGTTCGCCAGCTTGGTAGCCATCTTTTAGGAATTTGGCTTTAAAATCTACGTTTGTCGTGCGTTCATCAATGACAGTTCCATCTGCCAAGGTTGTCACGTAGTTGCGATCGTCGAGGTACTTCCCATTCAATCCAAATCCAAAAGAAGGGCCAGCGAGCACATGAAATTTGAGTGTCTCTGAGCCCAATTTGGCTTTCGCTAGCAACGGGATTTCCAAAGCGCTGACACTATACCGGATTTTGCTGGTTTCGGTAACGGTAAACCCAAGTGCTGTGCCTTCATTTATGTCTCTTTGGACTCCCCCATGCGATCCGTACATGATTTCTGGCTGGATCGCGAAGATGTTTCCAATAGCGATTTCGACGGGAATAGCGACTTGGAATGCTCCAATAACGTCTGGAGCAGGCTCGCCATCTGCTAGCGGACTTTTGTCAATACTGGTCAACAAAAACCCGCCGCGGACGCCCACGCTGATTTGTGCTTGCGAGGTTTGGCAAAAACAAAGCCCTAAAAAGGGCAGTAAAAGGAGAAAACTGATCTGTTTTGTCATAGGTATCAGTAAAATATGAGGTGAAAGTTTTGGCGAGAAATGCCGCCGCTATGCGGCTATCCTGAAAATGCATTGCTGTATCTTGCCGCAAAATAACGCACTGCGCTGGAAATATTGCCAAAATGACTTTTGACGTAACCATCCCTGTCCTCAACGAAGAAGCCACCCTCGACCGTCAAGTGCGCATCTTGCACGAATATCTTTGGAAAAACTTCCCCGAAAAAGGCCAATGGCGCATTGTCATCGCCGACAACGGTAGCACGGACAACACGCGCCATATCGCGGCCGCGCTTTGCGACGAATTTGCTGAAATCCAATTGGTTAGAGTGCCCGAAAAAGGGGTGGGCCTTGCGCTAAAAACTTCATGGGGACAAAGCAAAGCCGATATTGTAGGGTACATGGACCTGGATCTGGCAACAGACCTGAGGCATTTCCCCCAAGCTTACAACGCCTTGTCAACGGAAGGTTTTGACCTCGTGTATGGTACCCGCCTGCACAAAAAATCGCGTGTTATTGGTCGTACGCTAAAACGGGAGATCACTTCGCGCATTTTCAACCTCTTGCTAAAAACTTACCTCGGCACCCATTTTTCCGATGGCATGTGCGGGTTCAAATGGCTGCGTCGGGAACACGTTGCGCCACTTATGGAAGCCGGGGCGATCTCCAACGGCTGGTTTTTCAGCACCGAATTGCTGGCCATTGCTGAATGGAATGGCTTGAAACTGTGTGAGTTGCCCGTCATCTGGGCGGACGATACTACGAGCAGCCGCGTAAACATTGTCCGCTTGGCAAAACAATACATCGCGGCGATGCGGGTGCTAAAAAAACGGAAATCCTAATCCAACATGTACTTATAGCGCGGGCCAATCGGCATAAACCCTTCACGCTCATAAAAGCGCAAGGTTTTTGCATAATCTTCTCCGGGGGTAGTGACCTCCAAGCGCACCCAGCCCCTTGAATCTGCAAGTTCTTTGGCCGCGTCCAACAGCAATTTCCCGACCCCTTCTGAGCGAAAATCTGGTACCACATAAAGTTCGTTGACAACCCCGATGCGGCCACCGGCATATAAAGCCAGTGACTCCACAATGGTCAAAACACCCACTGCTTCATCATCGTCGTCCAGGGCCAGGAGGGTGGAATGAAAATCGTCGGAATCAATTTGCAGGAAAATTTCCGCAATTTCAGAAGCCGTCGGCGTATGGCCCACCTCTTCAAACAGGTCGGCTAGCAGTTGAGAGACTATGTGTGTGTCCGCTTCGTCAGCAACTCTAAAGGTGATCATGGCTTTGTATTTTAGGCATAATTACAGAATCTCCGGGAAAGCCGCGTACAAATTAGACATTTGTGCCGCTATATGACTGCTTATACCAAAACGTTGATACTCGGCACCGCTCAATGGGGCTGGACGGTCTCCAAAAGCGAGGCGTTCCAACTCCTCGATGCCTGGCTCCTTGCGGGCTACCGCCACATTGATTGCGCTACCAATTACCCCATCAACCGCAATCCCGCTGATTTCCGCGCAGCGGAAAAAATCTTACAGGAGTACATATATGCCCACGGCATGAAAGACCTGTGCATCACGATGAAGATCGGCAGTTTGGACAACCTTCGCTCCCCTGAGGTAAATCTCGCTCCTTCTTTTGTGCAAATGGTAACAGAGGAATACCTGCGGGTTTTTGACTCCAACCTTGCTTGCGCCATGTTCCACTGGGACAATCGCGACCAGTTTGCAGAGATCCACGCTTCCCTGGAAGCCTTGAACAGGCTGCAATTGGAACACGGCATCCGGCCCGGGCTTTCAGGCATTGCCCACCCCGAAATCTATGCCGCAGCAAATGCCGACTTGGGCCTTTCTTTCGATATCCAATTGAAACACAACATTTTGCAATCAGATTTTGAGCGCTACTCAACACTCAACACTCAACAGTCAACGGTCAACGGTCAACAGTCAATGGTCAACGGTCACCACTTCTACGCCTACGGCAACAACGCTGGCGGCGTAAAACTGGAAGCCCCCTACCCTACCGACAGCACGTTTTTGGCACGGGGCGGACAGCCTGAAAAAGTTGCCCCGCTGCTTGAAAAAATCAGCGCTTTGCTCCCTGTTTGGAACACGGCTTTCGTGCGCCCTCCTGTAAAAACGATGAACCATATTGGGTTGATTTTTGCGGGCTTTCATCCCGGGCTGAGTGGTATCTTGCTCGGGGTTTCTTCGGTAGCGCAATTGCGCGAGACGCTGGATTTTTGGCGAAATTTTGAGGTGTTTGACTACTCCGACGTTTTTTCAGCGTTGAAAAAAATACTTTTGCCCGCGTGAATGGTGGCATGGCCTTTAGGCCGTCGGGAAAGGCGCCGTTTACAGCGCAGCATGACTAAGTCAGGGGCGTAAACGCCCCTAGTCCCGACGGCCTAAAGGCCATGCCACCCTTATTGAGACACATTGAAGAAAATCATGGCTACAAAAAAAACGGCTTCCAAACCCCCTATAAAAGAGCGCGCCCCAAGACAGGCCGCGCCCATTGTGCGCACCCATTTTTTTGAGCCAGATTTTTGGGCCCAACACCTCGTGCCTGCGCTGGTGCTGATGGCAATTTCTTTTGTGCTTTACGGCATTACGGTCAGTTTTGGCTATTTGCAGGACGATCAATTGTTTATCTGGGACAACTCTTTTGTGCAAAATGGTTTTGCCGGCTTGGCCGATATTTTTGGCCACGACAGCCTTTTAGGCTTTTACAAGGACCCCAAACTCATGCTTGAAGGCGGTCGGTATCGTCCCTTGCCGCTTGCTACTTTTGCAATAGAGGTCGGGCTTTTTGGAAAGGGAAATCCAGGGGTAGCGCATTTTTTCAATGTGCTGGCGTACGGTCTCACGGGCGTTTTCCTTTACCGCATTTTGCTCGGGCTTTTCCCAAGAAGAGAAGGAGGAAGTCTTGCCCGCCGTAGCCTTCCTGACCGCCAGGGCTTGGCAGGTGGGGGCGTAGGAGGGTGGCTGTTTAGTGTTCCTTTTTTGGCCGCGATCATTTTTGTATCGCACCCATTGCATGTGGAAGTCGTAGCAAACATCAAAAGCCGTGATGAAATCTTTGCGCTGCTCGGCAGCCTTGGCGCGTTGTGGGCAATGATGAAATATTTTGACACCCAAGAAAACCGCTGGCGCTGGATCGCCGCTGGGAGTCTTTTGCTTGGTTTGCTTTCGAAAGAAAACACGGCGACTTTTTTGGCGGTCATTCCACTCACGCTGTGGGTGTTTTCAAAACTTTCCTTGGGACGCATCCTTTCTGCATGCATGCCAATGCTGGCAGCCGTGTTGTTTTTCCTTATGCTTCGGGCCCTGGCTTTGGAAGCCCCCATCCAACATCCTGCCGAATTGGTGCTGAATCCATTCTTGGGCATGTCCGCCTCGGAGCGATTTGCCACTATTTTCCTCTCCCTCGGATGGTATGTGAAACTTTTGTTCGTGCCCCACCCGCTCACGATTGACTATTACCCTTATCACGTCCCGAAAGTAAGTTGGGCAGATTGGCGTGCCCTGGTTTCCCTGGCGGCTTATTTGGTCATGGGCATTTGGGCCTTCCGGCAAGTAAGAAAATTGCGCACTACAAATGCGGGGGAAGGCTCGGGCTGGTGGGTTCCGGCCTATTGCATTTTGTATTTCCTTTTGACCATCAGTGTGGTATCAAACATTTTTGTCCGCACGAGCACTTTCCTCAATGAACGCTACCTGTTCATGCCCTCGGTGGGTTTTTGTTTGTTGATCGCTTGGTTTATTGCCCGAAAATTGCCCGAATTACTGCGCAAATCGCCAGAGCAGCCCAATTTGTGGAGCCTTGTATTGGTCGGAACCATCGCGGTGTTGTTTGGCCTTCGCACATGGACTCGGGTGCCGGACTGGGGCGGCGACGGCACTGGGCTGGTGGAATCGGCCATCAAGGTTTCGAGTGAGAGTTATCGCGCCAATTATTACTATGCCAATTTGCTGTACCAAAACCGTTATTCCAAAATCGAAAATGCCACGGATGCCGCGTCTTTAGCGCAGAAAAAGCCCCTTCTCGATTCCATTGAGATTTACCTCGACCACTCTTTGAACATCAATCCCGGTTACCGTTTGGCGGCGAGATTGAAAGTGCAAACGGCCATAATCAGGTTTAACCAAGACAAGGATTTGGACAAATTATTGAAAGTATTTGAGCGCCTCATTCAAAACCAACCCTTAAATGGTGAGATGCTGACCACTGTGCTCGATGTTTTGAAGTCACTCAAAGGTGCTGACCCGAATGTGTACAACTTCTTCTGCCACCGGGTGGGCTATAACTTCTATTATGTGAAAATGCACGACCCGGAGGGCGCCATCGTGTTTCTCAATCTCGCCTTGGCCAATTATCCCCAAGACAAGAATACCATGCAGGATCTAAAAGAAATTTATACTTCCATGGGCAACCAAGCCAAGGTATTAGAGATGCAGCAGCGGATGTCGCAGTAGATTTTTTTGTCCATAATGCCCTAACATGCAAAAACCGAAGCCCGCCTTTCTTCCGAAAAGCGGGCTTCGTTACAACTAGCACTTGGCCTAACCTAAAAAACTAAGAGAAAGCAGCGAAGAACTTGTCGTTGCCTTCGTAATGATCCATGTGGCCAATAAGCAGGCGAATGAAGTCAATCAAGGGCAGGAGACCAAAAATACCGCCCAACGTGATAATGTAAAGCAGGATCAGGACTGGGCGACCACCCAAGTACACACGGTGCAGACCCGTCCAGCCAATGAAAAACGCAATCAGGATAGCAACGATTGCGCTGTGCTCTCCACCAGCCAAGCCTTTGAGGAACATGCTGGCCTTCTTGCCAAAGTTTTTGATCTTAGAAAAGAAACCGCGTTTTTCAGATTTCTGCTTTGCTACATGGCCTGTGGTGGTGGTAGCGGTGCTGTACTGGGCCGTACCTGCATTTACAGTTGTGGTGATGGCAAAGGACGGGATGCTGGACAGCATAAATACCGACAACAGCAAAAAAGAGAAAGATTTGAGTGTGTAAGATTTCATGTTAAACTGTGGTTAGTGAATGATGAATGAATATCGAGCCAAATGTAGAAATCAAACTTGAATTACACCAACATTGAATTTTTCTACGGGCGCATTGTTGGCAGCCTCGATGCCCATGCTGATCCATTGGCGCGTATCGCGCGGGTCAATAATGGCATCCACCCAGAGACGTGCGGCAGCGTAGTAAGCGGTGGTTTGGGCGAGGTAACTGGCTTTTGTTTTTTCCAAAAGTTCTTTTTCCGCCACCGGATCGGGGGCATGTCCTTTGGCTTTCAATGATTGTACTTGTATCTGTGTCAGCACTTTAGCGGCCTGTTCACCGCCCATCACGGCTATTTTCGCAGTAGGCCAGGCCACGATGAGTCGTGGGTCATAAGCCTTGCCACACATCGCGTAGTTGCCAGCGCCATAAGAGTTTCCGATGACGATGCTAAACTTAGGTACGGTAGAATTGGCCACCGCGTTTACCATTTTCGCACCGTCTTTTATGATGCCGCCATGCTCGGAGCGGGTGCCCACCATAAAGCCCGTTACATCGTGCAGAAAAACGAGCGGGATTTTTTTCTGGTTGCAATTCATGATAAACCGCGTGGCCTTGTCCGCCGAGTCTGAATAGATGACCCCGCCAAACTGGATTTCGCCCTTTGCGTTTTTTACCACTTGGCGATTGTTCACCACAATGCCGACTGCCCAGCCATCTATTCGGGCGTAGGCTGTGATGATGGT
>JACMMM010000622.1 GCA_014379065.1 Saprospiraceae bacterium | reverse complement strand
TGGATTTAACCTTAGGTCATTATTCGTGTTAATTCGTGCAATTAGTGGCCAGTTTTTAAAACAAGATTGTCAATTAACCGAACCTCGCCCGCGAAAGCAGCCGTGCAAGCCACTATGAATTCGCTGTCGCTGCTATGCTGTACATTTAGCAGGGTTTCGCCATCCACGATCTCGAAATATTCGGGGCGGAGACCGCTGGCGGAAAGTTTTTGGAGGGCCTCTGTTTGAATTTTAGCGGCGGGGCGGTTTTTTCCCAATTCTATCCTTGCCCATTGCAAGGTTTGATGAATCATGGGAGCAACTGCCCGCATTTCAGGCGTAAGGCGCATATTTCGGCTGCTCATGGCCAAGCCGTCAGGTTCTCGCATGGTGGGGCACATGACGAGCTCGACGGACAGTTTAAGTTGACGAATCATGTCGCGCACGATACTGAGCTGTTGGAAATCTTTTTGTCCCATGTAAAGCCGCTTTGGACGCACAATGTCGAGCAAACGATTTACCACGGTAGCCATCCCCTTGAAGTGCCCGGGGCGAAATTCCCCCTCCATTACTTTATCCAATTGTTTGAAATCCAATTCGATGGTCAATTCTTTTCCGGGCGGGTACACTTCCTCAACAGGCGGAATAAAGAGCACATCGCACTCTGCTGACAGCAAGAGGGCCGTATCTTTTTCTGTGGTTCGTGGATACTTCTCAAGGTCGCGAGGGTCGTTAAACTGGGTTGGGTTCACAAAAATACTGGCGACAGCAAGGCATCCGTCCCGTTTTGCCATCCGGACGAGCTCCAGATGCCCGGCGTGGAGCGCGCCCATTGTAGGCGCAAAGCCGATTGGCGTTGTTTGGCTTGTGTGCCATTGACGGAGATCGGCTACTTTTTTGAAAATGAGCATCGGCAATGAGTGTGTTTTCGTGGCAAATGTAGCCGTGTCGCACAATCTACCGAATATTGCCGCCAGAAAACTGTTATTTTCTATGCGCCCACAAAAGACGGATTTATATGAAATGCGAAAGTGATGCCTAAATCTTCGCAATTTTGTCGGCTCAAACTTTCCAATCTATGCGCTCTACCTCTTTCCTTGCCATCCTTATAGCCTTCCTCGTGGGAGGCTGGCTGAGTTGGCGTTATTTTTCGTCCGGCTCAAAACCGGTGGAAGACTCGACCGTCCTGCTCGAAAAAATACAGGCGGTGGCCAAACTCAGCACCGTGGAAGGCACGTTTTCAGAAATCTACAACTACTCTGAATATCAAGGCTATTTCTCGTTTTTTTGGGACAAAAAAGTGCTGGTACGCGTTCGGGCTACCGTGTCGGCGGGCTACAATCTGGTACGCTTGAATATCGTGGCGGATCCCATCACCAAAACGATTCGGATGAGCGGTTTGCCCAAACCGGAAATCCTAAGCATTGACCATTCCTTGGATTATTACGACATATCAGAAGGGCTTTTTGCCTCTTTTTCACCTGAAGACTACACCCGCATCAACCAACGCGCCAAAGACCTCATTCGCGATAGCGCCTTAAAAAGCAATCTTCTTTCGGAAGCAGACGTGCAAGGCGCAAAAATGCTCGACCTCGTTCGCTTCATGGTGGAAGGGGCCGGCTGGAAACTCGAAATCGGAGGCGTCGAAGAAGAAATAAAAGAACTCCGTGAGTGAACTTTCGAGCATCTGGTCAACCATTGGCAATATCATGCCTTTTTGCTGTACAAATTTGAAGTTTATCTACTTTTGAACCCACCTTTACTTTTCCCCAACCAATAATTTGATCTACACCATGAAAAAATTGTTTTTTTTCTTCGTTTTGCTGCTTCAATCTGGCACTGCAATGAACGCACAAACTGCCGCTCCAGCGCCTTCTACCAACGACCAGGAGATTCGGAAGGCCACAGAAGCGCTCACTAAAAAGTACGTTCTCAACGCCGATCAAGCCAAACAGATGTATACGATCCAATTGCGAAAAGCAAAAAATATGGCAGAGATTACAGCTTTCCAGAGCTCCGATCCTGCGCTCTACCGGGCAAAAGCGCAAAACGTGCAAAAGGGTACGCTCGCCAGCATCCGTCGTATATTAAATAGCCAGGCGCAAGTAGAACTTTACCAAAAAACACAATCCGACCTGCGTGCGCTCCGCAACAAAAAGCAAAAAGAACTGGCCGGTAAGAAAGCCTCTGTTGAAGAAGTAGAAACAGCCTTGCTGGCGATTTATGCAGAATGAGCCTGCTATCAACCCCTTGATTTTCAAACAATAATAGAATTTTATCCCGTCATGCTCATCTTTGCTGTGCGCCTCATCCTAGAAGAAAACGGACAACTGCTCTTTCTCCGACAAACCAAGCGCAACGGGGGGCGCTATACGCTTATAGGTGGCAATGTGGAGGAACACGAATTTGCCCGCGAAGCGCTTGCCCGCGAAGCAAAAGAAGAAGCTTCTATTCATGTTGATCCTGATGACCTGACACTTGTCCACACCTTACACCGCCACAAACTCAAAAAGGGCGAAACGCTGTTGGTGCTTTATTTCAAAGCCTCCCGTTTTTCGGGTGAACCAGAATCTATGGAGGTCAAAAAATTCAAAGATGTGGCATGGTTTTCGCCTAACGAACTTCCTGAGGAAGTGTCAGAGCCCACGCGCCATGTGCTTAAGTGCATAAATAACACAGAAATATATTCTGAATTCCCGGCGCGGAGCAAAGTGGTGGCCTATTGGGAGGAATTCGGCAGGAACTGGGGAAGCTTTTACGCGTTGTAAAAGATAAGCCCAATCGTTAAAAAAGACAGAATGCCGACATTTCGTATTAATGCCACCCAGACCTAACCCCTAACTGGAGTTTTTGGTTATTTTTGTGCATCATTTTTTAATCCTTGTAATCCGAAGCAACAGACTCTGATGTACCGATTACATCACCGAAACCGATTATCCCATGAGCAGGTCTTTACCACCGCTGCGCTTGTCGCCTTATGTCCTGATTTTGCCCACAATACGGGCATTTCTCTCCTTTACTAGAATTTTCTTGTTCAAGCTTTGCTCAAGGCGTTCTTTAACGCCTCAAGGCTTTGTGCTATATCGCTTTGAGCACCAGTTGTGATCACAACATGGTACAAATCACTGTTTTAAGAAAAAATAGTGAGATAAGCCGCCCCAGAGATCCTATCCTAATGGTTCAGATGTCTTATGCTTCATAGGCGAGAACCCCGGTCCTGAAAAGTCAGGGCCGGGTTTTTTTTGCCTGGTAGGGAAATAAAGCATCACCATCATTTACTCAATAAACCCATTCGTTGGCCAGTGCACGGTAG
>JACMMM010000068.1 GCA_014379065.1 Saprospiraceae bacterium | reverse complement strand
GCTGTTGGAATGAATGATTATATATCCAAACCCATTGATGAAAAATTATTACATAGTAAAATCATTAAGTATCTAAAAAAAACGCCCGCCTAAAAGGAGCGGGGTAGCCTCACTTATAATCCAAAATATTCAAATGCTTCCCACAAAAATCCGCATCATGCGGGTCATTGGAAGCGATCACCACCAGCCGCTCGGCAGCATTTTCTAGTCTTCATTATCCTTGCGGTGAAAAATTAAAATAATCGCCGCATATTTGCGGTAAATAATTCGTGTATTTACCGCAAAATTGTTTTAGGTAATGGCAAAATACATTTACGAGCATAAAAACTGGACAGATTTTTCCTGGCAGTACAGCGCTATAAATGTCGTATTTGGTGAGGTACGGCTTATGCAAGGTAAAATAATAGGGCAAATGAATGCTTTGGGCTTTTCTGCTAAAGAAGAAGCCACGCCACCGAAAACACCACACAAAAAATATTGCGCAAAGCTCAATTTTGGAAACTACACGAACATACCCCCATCAACGAACGCCAACGATTGATACTCAACAAACTCTTTGACAGTTTTGAAGGCAAACTACAAACGTCAAAATGGGCTAAAATTGCCAAAACCTCTACCGACACCGCTTTACGCGACATAAAAGACTTGGTAGAAAAAGGCATCTTGCAACAAACAGACGAAGGGGGAAGAAACGCGAACTACGAATTAGTTGACTAACCTACTTCTTATAATCCAAAATATTCAAATGCTTCCCACAAAACTCCGCGTCATGCGGGTCATTTGATGCAATCACCACCAGTCGCTCCTCTGCATATTCCGAAATGAGTTTCTTATACCACTCCACGCCCTGCACATCCAGGTTGGTGGCAGGCTCGTCCAGAAGCAGGACGGGCGTATCAGAACAAACGGCGAGCGCCAGTTTGAGCCGTTGTTTCATGCCGGAGGAAAAAAAGCGGATTTCCTTTTGGCGGCTGCGGGGCAAAGCCAATAAATCGTAGAGACGGGCGAGTGTGAAGCCGGGCAAAAGGGGCTTCAACTTTGCGTGAAAGCGCAGGGCTTCTTCGAGCGTGAATTCTTCGATTAGTTCGATGTAGGGCGCAGCATAACTGATTTTTTTGTAAACCGCTTCCTCCTTGATCCTAACGCCTTGTTCCTCAAAAAAAACCTCCCCCTTGGAAGGCGTTAGATGGCCGGAAAGCACCTTGAGCAAAGTGGATTTCCCGGAGCCATTGGGGCCTAAAATGGCCCAGCGCTCGCCCGCTTGGAAGGTGCCGTTCAGCCCCCGGAAAATCCATTCGAGGCGGTAACGCTTGCCAATGTTTTGAAGTTGAATGGTCACGCCCTGTAACCTTTGATGATGCCGCGTTTCGAGTTTTGCGCAAATTCGAGAATGTGGTGCTTGTGCTTGCTGTCCGGAATTTCAGCCTCGATGATTTTCAGGGCCTTTTTGACGCTGTTGCCACGCACATAGAGGATGCGAAAAATGTCTTCAATATGATGCATATCCCCTTTGGAGAAGCCCCGGCGGCGCAAACCGATGGAGTTGATGCCCGCGTAAGAAAGCGGTTCGCGGGCGGCAGTGATAAAGGGTGGCACGTCTTTGCGCACCAAGGAGCCGCCGCCAATCATCACTTGTGCCCCAATGTGTACAAATTGGTGTACAGCCACCATGCCCCCCAAGGTCGCCCATTCGTCAATGTGGATGTGCCCAGCGAGCGTCACGTTGTTGGCAAGCACGGTGTCGTGTCCGATGTGGCAGTCGTGCGCAATGTGGACGTAGGCCATGATGAGGCAGTTTTCACCAACAGTGGTTTTTCCTTCAAAGGCGAGGTTGCCACGGTTGAGCGTACAGCATTCCCGAATGATGGTGCCGTTGCCAATTTCGAGTTCGGCAGGTTCTTCCAAAAGACCTTTTGTTTGTGGTGGAGCGCTGAGCACCGAGCCGGGATAAACGCGGCAATTGTCACCGAGGCGTGCGCCATTCATAATGGTCACATTTGGGGCAATCCAACAGTTGTCGCCGATGGACACGTCTTCTTCTATCGTGGTGAAGTTGCCGATATGTACGTTGTTGCCGATGCGGGCGTTTGGATGCACGTCGCGATAAGTCATTGCTTTAGAATGGGTTTGCCCGCTTTCGCTCCTGTGCGCCAGGGTTTGGCAGACGGGAAAGCTACGGCGGATAAAGGTATTCACTCTCCTGCTGGTGGTTCTTTGCTGCGGCGCACAACCTGCGCAGTCAATTCTCCTTCCGAAACGATTTTACTGCCAACATAAGCCGTGCCCTGCATGTGCACGATGCCACGCCGTATGGGTTCGAGAAGTTCCATTTTAAGTATCAGCGAATCACCCGGCATTACCTTCGCCTTGAACTTCGTATTGTCAATCTTTAAGAAATAGGTATCCCAATTGCCCTTGTCCGGCACACTGTGAAGCGCGAGGATACCACCCGTTTGGGCCAGCGCCTCGATCTGCAAAACACCGGGGAAAACTGGGTTCTCAGGGAAGTGGCCCTGAAATAAGGCCTCGTTCATGGTCACGTTTTTTACCCCCACAATGTGCGTATCACTCATTTCAATAATCTTGTCCAACATCAGGAAGGGGTAACGGTGCGGCAAGATTTGCATGATGGCGTTCACATCGAGCAGGGATTCTTTATCAGGATCATATTTTGGTACGCCAATGAGTCGCCGTTTTTCGATGAAGTGTTTTTTGAGGATTTTAGCAAATTCGATATTGGCCGTGTGGCCAGGCTTGGTTGCCACAATTTTTCCCCGTATGTGCTTGCCTATCAATGCCAAATCGCCGATCACGTCCAGCAATTTGTGTCGGGCGGGCTCGTTTGGGAAGTGGAGTTTTACGGTGTTCAGCACCCCTTCCGTTTCGATTTTAATGCTGGGCTTGCCCATTTTCTTTGCCAAATTATCCAGCTCATCCTGATCCATTCGCCGGTCGGCGATGACGATCGCGTTGTCCAGATCGCCCCCTTTGACCAAGCCGAGGTCGAGCAGTTTTTCCAATTCGTGCAAAAAAACAAAAGTGCGGCAAGGGGCAATTTCTGAGGCATAATCGGCCAAATTATGCATTGCTGCAAATTGAGGCCCCAACACTTTGGAATTAAAATCAATCATGGCCGTCACCTCAAAATGGTCGGCGGGGAGGGCCAGCAATTCCGTTCCGGTCACTTCATCTTTATAAGAAATCGGCTCGGTAATTTCAAAATACTCGCGCTCGACGCTCGATTCCAAGCGCCCAGCTTGTTGCAAGGCCTCCACAAATGGCATTGAAGTGCCGTTCATAATGGGCATTTCGGGGCCATCAATTTCGAGCAGCACGTTGTCGTAGCCCAGTCCCATGAGCGCAGAGAGTACATGCTCGACCGTGGAAACCTGTGCTTCGCCGGTTTTGAGTGTTGTGCCCCGGTTGGTGGAAAAAACGAGCTTTACGTCCGCCGGAATGACGGGCTGATCCGGCAGGTCCACGCGCTGGAAGCGGAAGCCGTGGTTGGCATCGGCAGGCTTAAAAGTCAGCGTCACGTTTCGGCCAGTATGCAGGCCCACCCCACTAATGGAAACAGGGGTTTGGATAGTGGATTGCTTCATATTAAAGACTTTGGACTTTGGACAAGGGATTTTGGACTTTGGACAATGGACGTTGGGCAATGGCCCGCTTAATCTAAAATACATCCAGTCCAAAGCTGAAATCGGCTTAGGGAAAAATCGGCGGGCAAAAGTACAATTTGGTCACGGACTTTGGATGTTGGACTTTGGAGGTTCGACATCCAATGTCCAATGTCCAACATCTAATGTCCCGAATAAGGCGTACGCGTCACGATGCTACGCCCTAAGGTAAGTTCGTCGGCATATTCCAGGTCTCCCCCAAAGGACACTCCACGCGCTATGGTACTCACCTTCAGACCCAAGGGTTGCAATTTTTTAGAGATGTAAAAGATGGTCGTTTCTCCTTCAATGGTTGGGCTGATGGCCATGATAGCTTCCCGGATTTCGCCTTGTTTCGCGCGGAGTTCCAGCGATTCAATATTCAAATCAGTCGGGCCAATGCCCTCAATGGGCGAAATGATGCCGCCCAGCACATGATAAAGCCCTCGGAATTGGCTCGTGTCTTCAATGGCCATCAGGTCGCGGATGTTCTCTACCACGCAAACCAGCGATCGGTCGCGGCGCGGGTCGGTGCATATTTGGCACAGTTCGTCGTCCGAAAGGTTGTGGCATTGGCGGCATTCACGAATGCCCTCGCGCATGGCCGTGAGTGCAACGGCAAATTGTTCGGTGGCCGATCTGTCTTGCTTGAGCAGGTGCAACACGAGCCTCAAAGCCGTTTTTCGCCCAATACCGGGCAAAGAGGCAAATGCCTCGACGGCTTTCTCGATGAGTTTGGAGGAAAAAGTCATGGGGCAAAGTTAGAATGGGTATTTCACATCTGTCAAAAACAAACCCTGCGGCGGTGCGCTCAGGCTTTTTTTCAAGGGTTTTTGTTCGTCCAAAGCTGCTTGAACATCTGCTACTTGCAACTGCCCTCTGCCAACTTGCACACAGGCTCCCACGATAAGCCTGACCATCCCCCGCAAAAAACGGTTGGCCGTAATGTGGAAAATCCATTGGTGCTCATCGGGACATTTTTCCCAAAAAGCGGCTTTCAGTTCACAGTTGTAATGTTCCAAGCCGCTGTCAGTTTTGCAAAAAGGGAAAAAGGCCGAATAATGCGGCAATAAGGCCGCTACTTCCTGCATTTTGCTAAACTCCAAGCGTCCGTGTAGCGGGTAATGCCATGCTGTTTCTGTAGAAAAGGGGTCTTTTCTCAAGGAAAAATGATACATATAACTGCGTTCATACGCATCAAACCGTGCATGGGCTTCGGGCTGCACAGGGCGGATGTCGTGAACGGCTACATCCTCGGGCAAGAGGCTGTTAAGGCTGTTCAAGAACCGAGGGGGGAGAGAGGGGGCGTCAAAATGTGCCACATAGAAGCGGGCATGCACCCCTGCGTCGGTACGGCCACAGCCCGTAATGTCTATTTTCTCGCGCAAAATGGTACTCAAGGCCACTTCTAATGTGGCTTGTACAGAAGGGGCATTTGGCTGCACTTGCCAACCAGCGTAGTGTG
>JACMMM010000621.1 GCA_014379065.1 Saprospiraceae bacterium | reverse complement strand
GTTTGGCCAAACGGATCACCTGTCGCGTGTAGCCATATTCGTTGTCGTACCAGACATACAGCACAATGCTTTTGCCGTCCTTGGAGATGATGGTAGCGGGAGCATCAAAGATGGAAGGCGTAGAGCTGCCCACCAAGTCGCTGGATACCAACTCGTTCGAGAAGGAATATTTTATCTGTTCCACCAAATCTCCCTTCAGTGCGGCCTGACGCATGATTTCGTTCACGGCGTCTTTGGTGGTGGGCGTATTGATTTGCAGGTTCAACACGACCAGCGACACGTTTGGCGTAGGCACCCGAATAGCGTTGCCGGTAAATTTGCCGGACAGTTCAGGCATCACCTTCGAGATGGCGCTTTCTGCTCCGGTTTCGGTGATTACAAGATTCAAGGCCGCAGCCCTTCCCCTCCGAAATTTGGGGTGGTAATTGTCCAACAGGTTTTGGTCGTTGGTATAGGAGTGCACGGTTTCGATATGCCCTTTTTCGATGCCCAGCGTTTTGTTGATAACGGCCAATACGGGCACGATGGCATTCGTGGTGCAACTGGCAGCCGACCAGACATTTTCACTGTTAACGTCAAATTGGAGGTTGTTCACCCCATACACGATGTTCGGGATATCGCCTTTGCCAGGGGCCGTCAACAATACTTTTGACACACCTTTCGACTGTAAATGCCGACTCAAATTGGCCCGGTCGCGCCACACGCCTGTGTTGTCAATCAAAAGCGCATTGCTGATGCCGAACTTCGTGTAGTTGATATCTTCGGGTTTGGCAGCCGAAATCATGTGGACCTTATGGCCGTTCACCCAAATGCAGCCTTCTGCTACATCGGCAATCACAGTGCCGGGGAAATGGCCGTGTACGGAATCTGAACGCAGCAAATCGGCGCGTTTGATAATGTCTTCCGGGCTTTTATCGCGGGTAACAATGGCACGCAAGCGAAGTTGTTGCCCCTTACCGGCCTGAGTGATCAGTTCCCGTGCGGCAATCCGTCCAATTCGTCCGAAGCCATAGAGGATGACGTCCTTGGGTTTTAGGTTGATCTTGTCCTTGCCAATGTAGTCAACCAGTTTTTTGTTGATAAAAGCCAACTCGTTTGCGTACGTCGCTTTTTCGTCGAGCCAATCCACCCCGATTTTCCCAATATCGAGTCTGGAAGGTGCGACCTGGCTGCGATAAATGGCCTTAGCGAGCCCCAGGGTATCGTGAACAGTGAGCGGATGCTGCACTACTTCACGAGCGTAATGGTGCAATTGCAGCAGTTCAGAGGCGCTCCTATCCACCATTTGATTGCGAAAAATGACCAGCTCGATGGATTTGTCGAACCACAATTTGCCGACCACGGCAATGAGTTCTAGGGCGGCTTTTTCATCCTCAATCCAGGTCTTGAGGTTTTTTTCGTAGACTTGTTTTGACATGAATAGATTGATTTTAGGCTTGATTCTTTTCAGATATTTCTTCATTCGTACAACGAATATAACATGCGCCTGGCTCTGGGTTTGAAGGGTAATTTTGTGCTCGAAGGTCAATTATGGCAAAAAACACAAGTATCAAAAAGAATGTGGAAATCTGCATCGTTAAAATAGTGATTTAAAAACTGCTGGGTTTGACGAATTTTATGCTTGATTGGAGATACTTAGCCATTCCACCGAAGAAAAACGATGCAAATCGAGCGCGTAAATCTACATAGATTGGTATTTTCCAGTAGTGCCCACAGAAAAAACACTTCAAATTTCGCTTTCCAAACATAGCCTCTTGTTACTTGTTATATTCACATAAACGCTCTTTTATTACATCCCTCCATGACAAAAGCATACGCCGCCCAAAGTGCCACTACCCAGCTTGGACCCTTTACTTTCGAAAGAAGGACCGTCGGTCCAAACGACGTGCAATTCGAAATTCTTTACTGTGGTGTTTGCCATTCCGACCTGCACCAAGTGCGCAACGAGTGGAAAGGCACGATTTACCCCATTGTACCAGGGCACGAGATTGTAGGGCGTGTCAGCGCCGTTGGTGAACAGGTGACAAAATTCAAAACTGGCGATCTTGCCGCAGTAGGTTGTCTCGTTGATTCTTGCCGAGACTGCGACAACTGCAAAAGAGGGTTGGAGCAGTTTTGTCGGAATGGCGCTATCGGCACCTACAACGGCAAGGATAAACACACAGGGGGCGTCACTTATGGCGGCTATTCCAAACAAATGGTCGTGGATGAAGCATTTGCCCTTCAAGTTTCGGACAAACTGCCGCTGGAAACGGTTGCGCCCTTGTTATGCGCAGGCATTACGACCTATTCACCGTTGCGGCATTGGAAAGTAGGCAAAGGTCATAAAGTCGCCGTATTGGGCCTCGGTGGACTGGGACACATGGCGGTTAAATTCGCGGCTTCTTTTGGTGCGGAAGTGACTGTGCTCAGCACTTCGCCCTAAAAAGAAAAAGATGCCCTCAGCCTGGGTGCCCATCATTTTGCAATGACCAAAGACCCCGCCCGACTCAAGGCATTGGCCAACAAATTTGACTTTATCATTGACACAGTATCTGCCCCACACGATTACAGTCAATACCTGAAATTATTGAACACCGATGGCGTCATGATCTGCGTGGGCATTCCGCCAACGCCCATGGAAATTGCCGGATTCAGTCTGCTCAACAACCGCCGCAGCCTTGCAGGATCCTCGATCGGCGGGCTGCCCGAAACACAGGAAATGTTGGATTACTGCGCCAAACATAACATTACCTCCGACGTGGAGGTGATCGAAATGGCTTACATCAACGAGGCTTACGAACGTATGTTAAAAGGGGATGTAAAATATCGTTTTGTGATTGATATGGCTACCTTGTAAAAAACATGGGTCAAATAGTGTAACAAAGGGTTCAATTTTGCCGTCTCCGCACGGTATTAAATCACTTTTCAACTATTTAGCTATGAAACATTTTTTCTTTTTGCTCCTCGCCACCCCATTGATCTCCCCGACCCTTTCCGGCCAAAATGATGCCCTCCAAAACTTTATTGATCAACACAAAGGCGATCAAGGCTTTACCTACGCGTTCCTAAGCAAAGACTTGTTTGAAGTTGCCACCCAAAGCAATGTAAAAGATGAAGATTGGAAAGGTCTGCACAATGTGGTCAAAAACATCGGCAGCCTGCGCATTTTGGCTTCCGAAAAGATTGAGAATGGATTACCGCTTTACAAAGAAGTCAAAGCGCTTGTTCCCAATGATGTATTTGACGAGCTCCTGACCGTTCGCGATGGGAACGAAAACGTCCGAATTTGGGCCAAATCGGAAGAAAACCTGGTCACGGACTTGATTTTGCTCGTCGGTTCGCCCGATGATTTTGTGCTGGTTTGTTTTGCCGGAAACCTTGAATTGGGCAATGTGGCCGATCTGGCAAAGTTGTTTGAAGCGGGAAAAGCGGAACAACTGGCCCGTACCTCAGTAGCAGTGGCGATTGATTTTGGCATCAGCCCGAATCCTAGTAACGGCCAATTCTCCTTGTCTTACTCCGACGAAAAAGATCCCCCTGCCCTATTGAGTATTATGGATCAAAGCGGCCGCCCTGTTTCAACAATAAGCCTTTCTGGCGCAGCTACGCAGCAGGTGTTTTTGCGTGATTTGCCCACCGGGACGTATTGGATCCAATTAAAAACCCAGAACGGAAAGGTTGGGGTGAAGCAAGTGCAAATAGTAAAGGGTTGAGTTTATTTGAAACACATAAGGCACATAAGGGATCTTCTCGTTGAAAATTGCGCGATGATCCCTTATGTGCCTTATGTGTTTCAAATAAACTATACGGCTTTATTTCCGAATTAATTTCCCCTTCTCATCTTTCACTACATGGGCATCTTCATAACCCATGTTAATGAGTTTATTGGCAATTTTGGTGGCGCTTTCTACGTCGGGGTAACTGCCCAAGAGGATAATCGTCATCCCCGGACTGTTCTCGGCTTTGCGTTTCTCGACCACACCTAAACCTTCCAAGGGGTATGCATCAAAGCTTTCAGGTTTTGAAAGCGCAGCGATACGAACATAGTAAGGATGGGTCGTAGCGGGCATAGTGCTGTAAACAATAGGAGCCGGCGCGTCGCTTACGGTTCTCAATTTTTCAGTTTTTGTTTCAGCGACGACAGGCGTATATCCAGAAAGAAGGAAGTCCCTGATATTAGGGTCATCGGCCCGCTCCGTAATAATGGTAGCATCTGGAAAACCGCGGTGAATGGCTTCCATCTTTGCACCCTCCGCCTCGGCGTATTTGCCCCATACGCCAAGCCGAACTTTTGTAAACCCGTTTTCAGAGGTAGAATACAGATTTCC
>JACMMM010000620.1 GCA_014379065.1 Saprospiraceae bacterium | reverse complement strand
GTGATGGATGGGCGGTTTGTGCCGAATATCACGTTCGGAATGTTCATCGTCGAAGCTATTGGCCGTTTGGCAAAAAAGCCGCTTGATGTCCACCTCATGATCGTGGAGCCGGAAAAGTACATCGAACAGTTCCGCAAAGCAGGGGCAGAAGTTATTACAGTGCATGTGGAGGCTTGCCCTCACCTGCACCGCACCATTCACCAAATCAAGGAAACCGGTGCAAAAGCCGGAGTGGCACTCAACCCGCATACACCTGTTTCAGTTTTGGAAGATATCATCGAAGACATTGATTTGGTTTGCGTTATGTCAGTAAACCCCGGATTTGGCGGGCAAAAGTTTATTTATCAAACCCTGCCCAAAACCCGCAAACTAAAGGAAATGATCATCGCTTCCAATTCGCCGGCACTCATTGAAATTGACGGTGGGGTAGGGCTGCATAACGCCGAAAGTTTGCTACAGGCAGGAGCGGATGTACTGGTGGCCGGGAACAGCGTTTTTAGCGCGAAGGATCCCTTGGCCGCGATTCGGGACTTGAAAGCGTTTGAAGCTAAATTTGATTTTTAGATGAAGAAGATAGACAAACTCCTCCTCACCAGTTCGCTCGGCCCCTTCGCGGTGGCGTTCTTTATCGCTGTGTTTGTGCTCGTGATTCAAATCATGTGGCTTTATATTGACGAGATCGCGGGCAAAGGTGTGAGCGTTTTGATCATGTTGGAATTGGTGGGGTACATGTCGGTGTCGGTTTTCCCAATGGCTTTGCCCATAGCCGTCCTCATCGCTTCGGTGATGGTGATGGGCGGTTTGGCGGAGCGATACGAACTTTCGAGCATGAAAAGTGCGGGCGTTCCGCTCATCCGGGTCATGCGGGCAATGATCTTGTTGGCGGCCTCTATCTCCGTTTTTTCCTACGTCTGTTCTGATTTTTTAATTCCGATCGCCAACCTGAAATTCAAAAGCCGACTTTTCGATATCCGCAAACAAAAGCCTGCCTTGAGCATTGAGGAAGGCGTTTTTAATGAAGATTTTCGGCAGTTCGTCATCAGAATCGGCGATAAAGACCCGGATGGAGAAACCATTGGAGAGGTGATGATAGAAGACCAGAGCAATTTGGGGCAGGTGAAATTCAGCCAAATTCTTGCCGATAGCGGTCAAATGTACACCACGGGCGATAAGCGATTTTTTGTGATGAACCTTTTCCACGGTACCCAATACCAAGAGCCGGGAAATCAAGGGCCGGGCGCCACCAAAAAGAGGTTTCCATTCATCCGTACCAATTTCAAATCATGGTCGAAAGTGTGGGACATGCGGGAATTTGAAATGGTGCGCACCGATGAAGACCGTTTCAGTACGCAGCGTACCATGCTTAGCATGACTCAATTGCGGCAAAATGTGGATTCTCTTCAAGCCAAAATTAATGAAGCGGGTCAATTGGCGGTAAACGACATGCTTCTAAACGTAAAACGACAGCCCATCCCGCCCCCTGCAAGGACCAGTACCCCGCCAACAATCAACAGCGCACCCAATCCGCCGCCCAAGGGCCTTTCAAAAAACCTCAATAATAAGCTTAGCAACATAGGAATAACCGGACAGGCCGCTTCAAATAGAAACAACCCACAAAGAGGTTCCACTTCCGGCCCCAACCTTCCTGTGCAAGAACTTAGCAAGCCCCTTAATCAATACACTTCGTTGCTTGAAACCTTCCGACCACGCGACCGCAGCAGTTTAATGCGGGAAGCCAAAACACGCGAGGGGCTCAGCAAAAACATCGTGGAAACCCGTAAAAACCAGGTAACAGCCCGACGGCTCGATTGGGTAAAAACGGGTTACGAACTCTACAACAAGTACAGTTTTGCCCTTGTTTGCTTTATCTTTCTTTTTATCGGTGCGCCGATGGGAGCCATTATTGGCAAAGGTGGCTTTGGGTATCCAATCCTCGTATCCATTATCTTTTTTGTCACGTTTGTGTTTCTTGCTATTCTTTGCCGCAAACTGGCTGAATCCTATCTGATGACCCCATTTTGGGCGGCCATGACGCCTTGTGCAATCTTGGCCGTTTTTGGACTCTATGTCACGCGCAAAGCCATGAACGACTCCCGGCTGTTCAGCACGGAGGGGCTGGAGAGATTCCTTTTCCGGCTCCGGCTCGCGAAAAAACAAAAAATTGCGCTCGACGCCCCATGAAATACATTTGGGAATACGACTGGTTTTTTATCCCCACTGCCATGTTCTTGGGGTCTTGTGGTGTGTTAGCGATGATTGTGCCGTATGGACATGAAATATTGTTTTTCAATAACTTGCGCTACGAACCCTTTAATTCATGCTTTCAGTTTCTTACATATTGCGGCGAGATATGGGCTTTCCTTTTCTTTGGTGTGGCAGCCCTTTTTTGGCGACCTCGGTATGCGTTGATGATTGCTTTAGTGGGGCTGTTGTCTATGCCAGTCATGTATCTTCTGAAAGACGCAATAGGCGTAGATCGGCCCATAACCTACTTTGAAAAGAAAGCGGCACTCGATAACATAATACTGGTGCCAAGCACTTATATGAACCGCGGCCAAACTAGTTTTCCCTCTGGTCATACCATGGCAGCTTTCGCGCTTTTCAGTTTGCTTACTCGTATGGCCGGGCAAAAATATGAGCGTTGGGGCCTGGCATTTGCATTGCTGGCCGTCTTAGTGGGCATCTCCCGGATATTTTTGGCGCAACATTTTTTGGTTGACGTGATCGCCGGTGCCCTGCTGGGGCTATTGCTCAGTGGAACGGTATGGTGGGCGGCGGCAAGGTTTTTACCTGAAAGTAAGCCGTAATATTTTTCAAAAAATATCTTTGCCTCATCCTTCGCCCACTGCGACTTCTTTTCACGCGTCAACCCTGCCTACCGGCAGGCAGGCAATCACCAATTACCCAATCACCATGTTCATCCTTCGTCGTTTGGCTTATGGTATTTTGGTGATGGTGCTGGTGGTGGCAACCATCTCTGGTATCATATTTCTGGCCCCTGTAGACCCGGCCCAACTTACTTTTGGCCAGCGCAGCGATGTTAGCACTGTAAAGGCCAAAACGGCTGAACTGGGCCTTGATCAACCTCTTTACGTTCAGTTGGGAAAGTACCTAACCGACCTCTCTCCGGTTTCTATTCTGGCACAAACGGCTGAAAACCAACGAAAATATCATGCTCAAACACTCATGCCTTTAGGTGGAGACGAGGCACTCGTACTCAAACTCCCCTACCTCCGCGAATCTTATCAATCAGGCCGCCCCGTCACTGAAATCCTAGCGGATGCCATTCCGGCCACGGCCTTGCTCGCTGGCACTGCCATGCTGCTGGCGACGTTCTTAGGTCTGATTTTTGGCATCCTTGCTGCGCTGAGGCCACATACCTGGCTTGATCATTTGGTGTCGGTCATTTCGGTGTTTGGTTACTCCTTGCCCTCGTACGTAGCAGCAATGTTGTTAGCACTCATATTTGGATACGCTTTAGGAGATTGGACGGGGCTGGAAATCCAAGGGAGCCTTTTTGTACTTTCCGATTTTGGGGAGTGGGAACTGCGCTGGCGCAACCTCGTGCTACCCGTCCTCGCGTTAGGGCTTCGCCCTGTGGCGCTCATCACGCAACTCACCCGAAGCGCCATGCTAGATGTGCTCTCGCAGGATTTTGTGCGCACGGCTACAGCAAAAGGCCTTTCTCAAAGAATAGTGGTGGTAAAACATGCGCTTCGCAATGCCCTTAACCCACTTGTTTCGGCTATTTCCGGCTGGTTTGCCGCCTTGCTTACCGGTGCATTTTTTGTGGAGAACGTGTTCAATTTCAAGGGTTTGGGCGACGCGACTGTAAATGCGCTCCTCAATTTTGATATTCCGGTGGTGCTGGGTTGTGTGTTGTTTACCTCGGCGGTTTTCATTGTGGTCAATCTCGTTTCCGACCTGCTCTATGCATGGCTAGATCCAAGGGTTAGAGTGGGGTAGAAGAGGGGTAAATTTTTTAAACAGGAATTACAGGATGAACAGGATTTAAAAGGGGTAGTCGGCAAAGCCGACAATTCGATGTCACAAATCCTGTTCATCCTGTAAATCCTGTCTAAAAAATTTTACAAAACCACCTAGTACGACCACATATCGTGTTCCCTCGCAAACAATTCATTCTTGATCTTATCGGATTCCATCAATAGATCAAGCCCGCTGTACATGTCCTGTAAACGCAGGTCTTGCACATTGTTCTCTTTCGTGATGTACGATGCGAAATAACGTTTTTCAAAAATGTCTTCCCAAGTCGTGGTGGCCGACCAGTTTTCGCCGTGGGTAATGGCCTTGTGCTTTGCTAACATGGGTCGTGCAGCAGGGTAATACACCCAAAATAGCGGCTTCTCGTATCGGAAATTCCCCTCCTCATCCCGCTCTTCAATAATGGGCGCGATGCCAAGAATGCGGTTGCGAAGTGTGCTGGTTTTGGTGTCGAAAAACCACGATTCCTTTATGCGGAAGCGTTTTACATTTTCCCAATTGATTTCGTTTTCGACAATTTTTATGATCTCGGTGTATGTTTCGGGTTCAAAAATCACGACCGTGTCGCGCACGAAAAGCATTTCACGAACGTCTGTAGGCGAGAGGCGTTTGCTGAATTTATCATCTTCCGTGCTATACACCGAAATATCCCCCGCCATTGCTGCATCAGTAAGGACTTTGAAAAGTGGTGATTCGGGTGCCGAGAACGGAAGGTTCATTTTTTCGCGCACATCCACCACGCGCCAGATGCGTTTTTCCCACAAAATGTCGGCTTCACGAATGGGCTGATATGTGAGCGTCACGCGGTCGGCCACCACTTGACGGTCTGTGATGTCGTCGAGGGGTGGAGACATTTCAACGGGTTCGGGGTCTTGCGCAAAGGCGAAATGAAGAGAAAGGAGCATGGCTCCGCCAAGGCAACCCATAAGTCGGGCTGCCCGAGGTGACAACAGTTTTGTCATGTCGGGAAATGTTTAGTAATTAAAAAATGAGAAAAGAAAAACAGGGCTTCGTCGTACACGAAACCTACTATAATGTCTTGGTTTTCAGCAAAATGACTGTACAGTAATTGTAATCGGTGAGTGTGGTAGAAAATTCGGAAATTGAGATATTGGGATATTAATTTGATGCCTGAGTGACTAAATATCCCAATATCTTAATTTCCGAATATCCTTCTAAAACCGAAACGGGCAGAAGGAAACCGTATTTCCATTGTTAAAAATTTTAACAAGAAATCCACTCGGCAAACTCAAGGAGCGAATCGAACTGATAATCAATCTTCATCTTGGAAAGCGCCGCCACTTCTTCGATTTTCCCGCGAATAAGTACTGAACGAATGCCAAGCGTTTGAGCAAATGCCATGTCAGCCACCGAATCGCCGACCATCCAGGCATCTTCAAAATCTATATCCGGAAAATCAGCCAAGGCCAACCAAGCCATCCCTGTGCCGGGTTTACGGCAGGTGCATCCCGCATCCGGGCGGTGCGGACAATGGTAGGCGCGGTCAATGCGCCCGCCCGCTTCCTCGACAAATGCGTGCATTTTTTGATGAACGGAATAAAGGTCAAGTTCGGTCATCAGGTCTTTGCCTATGCCTGCCTGATTGGTGACCACGACGATGCGTCCGAATTTATCGGCAAATAAGCGCATGGCTTCTCCAAGACCTTGAGTGGGTTGGAATTCATTGGGCGTTTTTACGTATTCGCCGGGGGTGCGCTCGTTTATGACGCCGTCGCGGTCTAGGAAAAGGGTAGGCATAGTACTGTGTTATGTTTGAATTCGGCAGAAAATAGGTGGATGATTCAAAATAATATTGCCCTCACCCAACCACTCGCATTCAGTTGACGTAACCCCTCTAAACATAAAAATTATGAAATACACATTCGTCTTCCTTGCCCTCTTCGCTTTTTCCTTTGGCTGCGACCGAAGTGACATAGACTGCTGCCTACCGAAGGAAACCATCGAATTGGACAATATTGCATGGGAATTTTCCCATAAATCCAGCTTGGTTCAATTTGCTGGATCACCTTACGACCGATACATCTACGTAAAAATGGATGGTGAAGACGGATCGTTCCTCTATCTGATGTTGCCTCTGCAAGATCTGGATTCCTTTCCATCGACGCCTTACGAATTCAAGGGCAAGGCTGCCTATTATCCAAATTCATCTGTCCAAACAGATAACCCTCTTGAAGGGGCCGCAACGATCCAATTGCTAGAGGTGAATGCGAACACGCAACAACTCCGATTGGCCTTTGATGCGGACGTTTATGAAGTAATAAATGCCGGGCAAGATAGCGTTGCAAGGCATTTCAATAGTGGAGAATTATCCGCCATTGGTTTTAAAGAAGTTAATGAGTTTGCCGGTGCTATTGACTTTGAAATCAAAATGGGCCAAGATTTATGGCAGTTTGGTGGAATAAACTTCGGTATGCACTATGGGCAGATATCGTGGCTTTCTTTCAATAATGAAGTATACCCTGAACAAGCCTATTTTGGTTTCATTATCCCTTGGGGGCAAGCACTCGGCACGTACCAAAGTGACCCAACCATCGGCTTCCCTTTTTATTATAGAAAAGGAGCGCACCG
>JACMMM010000619.1 GCA_014379065.1 Saprospiraceae bacterium | reverse complement strand
GCCTACCAAAACACTCAAAAAAAAGCGCGGGACATCGAAAGATGTTCCGCGCTTTTTTTTTTTGTAAGATGTCTCTTTGGGAATAGGGTTGAGACAAAAGGTAATTTACAGGTTTTTCTAGAGGCAATGTATTGCTTTTCAGTCCATTGAATCCTATAAGGTTTTTAAAACCTTATAGGATTGGGCAGATTCCCAATTGAATTTCGGCAACAATTGTCAAATCTTGACTTTTACCTACTTCTACCGTTCCGGCAGCCACGAACGGTAATAATCCCCATCCTCAATCCCAACGGCGTGCTCCGTCATCAAGAGCGGGCGGAAAGTATCCACCATCACCGCTAATTCTAAGGTTTCCTTTTTCCCGATGCTTTTTTCCACCGTGCCGAGGTGTGGCCCATGAGGGATGCCGCCTGGGTGTAGGGTGATCATGCCGCGCTCGACGTGTTTGCGGCTCATAAAGTCGCCGTCCACATAATACAGCACCTCATCCGAATCAATGTTGGAGTGATTGTAAGGCGCAGGGATGGCTAAGGGGTGATAGTCAAAGAGGCGTGGCACGAAAGAGCAAATGACGAAGTTGTGCCCGTCGAAAGTCTGGTGCACAGGCGGTGGCTGGTGCACCCGGCCCGTAATCGGCTCAAAATTATGGATGCTGAAGGCATAAGGATACACATAACCATCCCAGCCCACCACGTCGAAGGGGTGATTGAGATAGTGGTAGGGGTAAATGTTGTCTTGCTTTTTGATATAAAAAAGGAAGTCGCCACGCTGGTCAAAAGTTTGCAAATCAACGGGCTTTCGAATGTCTCGCTCGCAAAATGGCGAATGTTCCAATAACTGACCAAATGCATTTCGGTAGCGTTTGGGGGTGGTAATGGGGCCAGTGCTTTCAACAATTAGGAGGCGGTTGTCGGGCGTGTCGAAATGCAGTTGGTAGGTGGTGCCACGTGGGATTACAACGTAGTCACCATACTCAAATGGCAGCGTGCCGTACATGGTCAGCAATTTCCCCGTGCCTTCATGGATAAAGATCACCTCGTCGGCATCGGCGTTTTTATAGTAGTAATCTGCCATGCTATTGCGCGGCGCAGCGAGGATGATTTTGCAATCGGCGTTCACCAGCACAGGCTTGCGCGAGCGCAGATAGTCGTCTTCAGGCGCTACCTGAAAGCCTTTCAAACACCTGTGTTTCAATTGTTTGTCGTGAACAGTCTTGGCGGCCACGCTGTAAGGTTCGCCCACCTGTACGATTTGCGTGGGCGGGTTGGCATGGTAAAGCAAGGAATAGTTGTTGCTGAAACCTTCTGTGCTGAACAACTCTTCGTGGTACAGCGAACCATCAGGTTTGCGAAACTGCGTGTGGCGTTTGGGCGGGATTTGGCCGAGCGAATGGTAGTGCATGGATTTTTTGACTTTTGACTATTGGCGTTTGACCTTTGACCATCGGACGGGCAAAGTTAGCGGGGAAACTGATGATGCAGGTAAGCAACTAAGCCGTATCTTTGACAAACATTTGTATTATGTCCATCCTCAAACTCCCTCTCCGATACGAAGGCTCCAAAAGCGAGCAAATACTCTTAACCTTGTTTGACAGCGGGGCAACGTTCTCTTGTATCCATCCAGATTTTGCTGAAAAATTGGGGGTGAAAGAAAAACTCCGCACCTCCAAATTGGTTGCTACCGCCGATGCTGATCATTATGTGGAAATCAAACACCGCATTTCGTTAGATTTCTATATTGATGAAATCCCGCTTTCCGACGAATTTATGCTTGTCCCGAACCTTTCTGAAGAGGCTATACTTGGCGTGACGACGCTCCAAAAATGGCGCATCAAACTTGATTTTGAACACGACAAGGTAATCGTGGATCCAAAAATCGCCAAATTCATTTTGAAGGATTTGAAGTAACGCACAGACGGCTCCAAGTAGTCAGACCAGTTGGGCCAAAACCTCGGCAATTTCCGCAGCATCTCCGTGTTCAAACACCAGCTGTCGAATGTCGGGGGATGGCCTTGTCTCCAATCCATGTTGGTAGGTTTTGTCATAATAAACCAGTGCGATGCGGGCGGCAGCAGCAAAATCGCCCTGTTCGAGCGCTTCAATGGCGGTTTTGAAGTGTTGCCCGCCAAGTTTGGTCGCGATTTTTTGGAACGCGTGTTCGAGTTCCGTACGATCTGTCAGTACATAATCCGCCAACAGGTTTTTGATGCGCGCCTCGTCTGGAATTTCAACATTCACAAGCGGAGAATCTTTCATTTTTGAAAAAAAACCTTGGGGAATGAAAATCCGCCCGATGCTTCGGCTTTCATTTTCTACCCAAGCCCTGCGTGATGCTTGCAGTGTCAAAGTGCTTTCAAAAAGTTCGTTCTCAAACTGCTCCACGGTGGGCTGTGGCGCTTCACCGATAAAACCGAATGCCGAACCTTTGTGGTGGGCAAGTCCTTCCAAATCAATGATTTGTTCGCCCAAGTCGCGTAACTCTTGCAGGATTTTTGTCTTTCCTGATCCCGTCCGGCCACCCAGCACTACCAGTTTCAAATCCGGTTCTTCCAAACCTTGGAGCACATGGTGCCGATAGGCTTTATATCCGCCTTCGAGCGTCACCACATCAAAGCCTGCTTGGCGGAAAAGCCAGGCCATGCTTCCACTCCGTTGACCGCCGCGCCAGCAGTGTACTGCCAGACGCCGATGGGGAGCGAGCATTTTGGCTTGTTTTACAAACTGCTCCATCTTGGGCCCAACGAAGCGCAAACCCAGTTCCATGGCTTCGTCCTTCCCTACTTGTTTGTACATCGTGCCTACTGCTGCTCGCTCTTCATCGCTAAAAAGCGGAAAGCTCAGGGTCTCTGGAATGTGGCCTTGAGCATATTCAGCGGGTGAGCGCACGTCAAGCATTACGCGATTGGTGCGTTCAGCAAGAAATTCTGCGGGGGAAAGCTG
>JACMMM010000618.1 GCA_014379065.1 Saprospiraceae bacterium | reverse complement strand
GTTTGGCCAGAGCTTGGCATTTGTGCCTACCCTAAGGAAAATACAAATGCCAAGCTCTGGCCAAACAAATTACCAAATCCCCAAATCCCCGCATCCCCAATTCACTAGAGGCCGCTCTTTCGACACCATATATATAGGTGTAGCAGAGCGGTCTTTTTGTTATTAGGACAAAGGCATCAATTTCTAAGATTCTCCGCTATCTGATCTCTGTGGGTTGCGCTACTTTTGCGCGCTATAAACGGTGTCGGGACTACGCCCCTGATACAAGCGCCACCCTCGAACTTGAAACCTCGTAGGTTTTTAAAACCTACAAGGTTTAGAACGCAAAATATATGAGCAAAAAAGCACAAAAACCTGCAAACCCGATCTCTTCACCCGCCGTAGCCTCCCTGCCCGCCAAGTCTCGGCAGGCGGGGGCGAAGGAGGGCAAACCCGCCTCCGCTAAAACTTCGGCAGGTAAAGCAAGTAAACCCTCGTCCAAACGCCTGCCCAAAATACTCCTGCTCCTGCTTTTGGTGACCGTGGGAGCTTTTGCCGCCTGGAAATTCTGGCCAAAAAAATCTACCGGATACCTGCCCGAGGAATTTCACTATGCCGAGCCTACCCTGACCGCCAAGAACCCGGTGCTTCAATTGCTCAAACCGGAAGAAACGGGCATTGATTTTCAAAACGTGATTCAGGAATCCGCAGAAAACAACATCACGACCAATATCAACATCTACAATGGCGGGGGCGTGGCTATCGCGGATATTAACAACGACAATTTGCCCGACATCTACTTTGTCTGCACCAACGGCAAAAACAAGCTCTACTTGAACGAAGGGAATATGAAGTTCAGGGACATTGCTGAATCGGCGGGCATTGCCTCCGAGGATGGCTTTGAGACGGCTGTGACTACTGCTGACGTAAACGGCGATGGCTTTCTTGATTTCTATGTGTGCCATGGAGGCCCGAAAGAAGAGGAGTCTCGGCGCAACAAACTTTTTATAAACAATGGAAACCTCACTTTTACGGAGCGCTCCAAGGAATACGGCCTCGATGATATCAGCGCCAGTTCTGGCGCAACTTTCTTTGACGGTGATGCAGATGGGGACCTGGATTGTTTTGTGCTCAATTACCTAACAGACATCACCTACGCGAGCAAAATTGATGTGGTTTACGACGCTGAAGGGAAACCCATCCCAAACCTTGTTCCCAAAAAAGAACATGATACGGATCGTTATTTCCGCAATGACGGCCCTCCCGCGTTGTTGGCTGGCGGAAAAGGCGGGTTTGCCGATGTTTCGAAAGAATCAGGCGTTTGGACTTTTGCCTTTGGCCTGAGCGTGTCTATTTCTGATTTTAACCGCGATGGCTCCCCGGATATTTACGTCGGAAACGATTTTTTCCAACCTGACCTGCTTTTTATCAACGATGGGAAAGGCAAATTCACCAACCGCCTTGCAGATTACTTCCGACATACATCGCAAAGTACCATGGGCACGGATTTGAGTGATTTTGACAATGATGGTTTTGTAGACCTTTTGGCCATGGATATGCTGCCAACCCATAACAAGCGGCACAAACTCTTACAAACCACCAATTCGCTCGGCCGCTATCTTTCGATGGTGCAAAACAACTATTTCGAACCGGTGACCCACAATGTGTTTCAACGCAACAATGGCAACGGCACCTTTAGCGAAATCGGGTGTATGGCGGGTGTTTTTAAAACGGATTGGTCCTGGAGCGGTCTCGTAGCAGACCTTGACAACGACAGTCACCGCGACATCTACATCACCAATGGCTACCGCCGGGAAGTGGGCCATCGTGATTACTTCGAGTTCCTTCTGCCAGACATAAAAAACAAGGCAAATCAGGCGGGCAGCGACGATTACACCCGAATAAAGATGATCTTGGATGCCATTCCCACCTATAAACCTACTGACTTCATTTACCAGAACAAGGGTAACTGGGAGTTCGAGGACAAAAGCGGTGACTGGGCTACTATGGAGGCCTCCTGGTCTTGCGGTGCTGCTTGGGCAGATCTGGATGCAGACGGTGATTTAGACTTGGTAATCAGCAACTTAGAAGACCCTGCCTTTATTTACAAAAACCTCAGCCGCGAACAAAACAAAGGCAATTATCTCCAAGCCAAACTCCACGGAAGCCCACAAAATCCATTCGCAGTGGGTGCTTCCGTACTCATCGAATACGGTAACCCCGCCCAAGCGGGGCAGGCTGGCGAGAAACAATTTCAGGAAATCAGCCCAAACCGGGGCATTTTCTCCTCCTCGGAACACCTGATTCATTTTGGCATGGGACAATTGGCACAAGTGGAAAAACTAAGCATCCGCTGGCCCGACGGTAAGACGCAAACACTTACCAATGTACCCACCAACCAACGGCTTCAATTGGATTGGAAAGATGCGTCTGGTAATACCCCTACGCTGGTGCCCTCCGTGAACGGCCCGACGTTGATGTCGGACAAAACGGCGTCCAAAGGGGTCAATTTTGATCACAAAGAGGGCAAATACATTGATTTTGAGAATTTTCCGCTGGTGCCCTGGTACGAGTCAGACCTGGGCCCGCTCACGGCCAAAGGCGACGTGAACGGCGACGGACTGGATGATTTTTTTGTAGGGAACGGCTTTAACAATCAGGCGGCACTTTATGTGCAAACCCCGGATGGCAAGTTCAAGCCAAGCAATCTGCCCCTTTGGGAAACCGAAAAACAATATGAAGACCATGGCGGGGTCTTTTTTGATTTTGACATGGATGGAGATCAAGACCTTTTTGTGGTAAGTGGCGGGGCAGAAGCGAAAAAAGAAGCTGAAGCGTATGCTTGGCAAAACCGGCTTTACATCAATATTGACGGAAAAGGCACTTTTGGGCGTGCCAATCCTGCCAACCTGCCCGATATCCGCACGGTGGGCTTGCGTGTTACAACGTATGATTATGACAATGACGGCGACCAGGACCTTTTCATTGGCGGCCGTGTCACTCCCGGGCGCTGGCCGATTACACCACCCAGTTATGTGCTGCGCAACGACCGCAACAGCCTTATTGATGTAACGGCTTTTATAGGGGGCGATTTTTCTAAATGTGGCATGGTCACCGATCTTTCCTGGGCAGATGTGGACAAAGACGGTCAACAAGAACTCATTGTAGTAGGCGAATTTATGCCTGTTAGCATTTTCAAACTCACGGGCGGGGTATTGAAAAATGTTACAGCCCAATTTGGCCTAGGCAAAAGCAACGGTCTATGGCATAGCCTTGAAGTGGCCGATTTGGACAAAGACGGTGACTTAGACCTCGTGACTGGCAATTTCGGCCTTAATACCCGCTTTATCGCCAGTGCTGATGGGCCGCTTGGTTGTTACGCCAAAGACTTCGACAACAACGGCACCCTTGACCCGATCATGACCATGTTTGAAGGCAAAAACAACTACCCGATGGCCCAGAAAGAGAATATTGTGAAGCAAATTCCCAGTCTCAAAAAGCGGTATCTCTACGCCAAAAACTGGTCGGAGGTCACCATTGAAGATGTGTGGTCAAAGAAAGAACTTGACGAGGCCCTGCATTTGGTGGCGTATGATCTCGAAACATGTTGGTGGGAAAATCAAGGCGGCAATTTTGTCCGTCATAGCCTTCCGCGCCAGACACAAGCCTCTGTCATTCAAGGCATTGTCGCGGAAGACCTTAATGGCGACGGAAATATTGACCTGCTTATGGCTGGCAATAAATACCACATGGAGATAGAAGGCGGGCGTTGCGATGCAGGCAACGGGGTGTTCTTATCTGGCGACGGAAAAGGCAATTTCACTTGGGTCAACAACCTTCAAAGCGGATTTTGGGCCATGCGCGAAGCGCGTGATTTGGCCATGCTCAAAGGGGCCGGTGGAAAGCGGGTTTTTGTGGTGCCGAACAACGGGAGTGCTTTGCAGATTTTTGAATGAAATAAACCTACCACATAGTTCACATAGAACACATAGTTAGTAGAATACTGATTTCCAAAACTATGTGTGCTATGTGAACTATGTGGTGAATGAACCTTCACAATGAGCAAAAAGACAAAGCGCCCTGTCGTGGTCACCACCAACAGTCCCGCCAAAACCGCTGCACCTTCGTCGCGTCGAAAATACCTCCTTTGGGGGCTTGGCTTGTTGCTGCTGGCTTGTGCTGCCTACTATTTCATTGCGGTGCGAGGCAAAAACAAAGCCGCTTCTTTTTCGGCAGAATCAGGCTCAGAACCCACCTTGACGGCCAAAAACCCTCGCCTCCAATTGCTTACCCCGGCAGAGACAGGTGTTGATTTTCAGAATTATATATTGGAGGACAATGAACACAACATCGTCCTGAACCTGAACCAATACAACGGCGGGGGTGTGGCCGTGGCTGACATCAACAATGACAACCTTCCTGACCTATATTTTGTATCCTGTAGTGGAAAAAACCGCCTTTATCTCAACGAAGGTAATTTAAAATTCAAGGACATCACCGATGCTGCGGGAGTGGGATCTGAAGGCGGATTTGAAACTTCCGTGACCGCTGCCGATGTAAACGCCGATGGCTGGCTTGATTTGTATGTATGCCGTGCCGGGTCAGAAGTGGAGGCAGAGAGAAGGGTAGCCAAATTATTCATCAATAATCAAAACTTGACGTTTACGGAACGTGCAGAGGAATTTGGCTTAGCCGACAAAAGCCCCAGTTCTGGCGCGAATTTCTTTGACTACGACAATGATGGCGACCTGGATTGCTATGTCGTAAACCACCCCACAAACCAGGTTCACGCCAACCGAATCACGCTCAAGTATGGCCCGGACGGAAAAACCACGATGCCAGACCTTGACCCAAAAGTGGAATACGACGCGGACAATCTGTACCAAAATGAGGGCGGCAAGTTTGTAAATGTCTCCAAACAAGCCGGCATTCAGAATTTCGGCTTTGGCCTAAGTGTATCTGTAACGGACATCAATGCCGACGGTTGGCCTGATATTTATGTCGGAAACGACTATGTGCAGCCCGATAATTTTTTCATAAATGATCAAAAAGGTGGGTTTACAGACCAAATGAACCGCTATTTCCAGCACAACACCATGAGCACCATGGGAACGGATTTGAGCGATTATGACAATGATGGGCGCGTGGATCTCATGGCTGTGGATATGTTCCCCGCCACCAATTACAGACAAAAATTGCTCAGAAACTCAAATTCGCTTAGCCGTTATCTCTCCATGGTGCAAAACGGTTTTCTAAGGCCCGTGACGCGCAACGTGCTCCAGCACAACAACGGGAACGGCACTTTTAGCGACGTGGCTTGTCTGGCCGGTGTGTACAAAACCGACTGGTCGTGGAGCTGCCTCTTGGCGGATCTCGACAACGACGGTCTCAAAGATCTCCACGTCGCCAATGGTTATCGCCGAGAAGTGACCAACCGTGACTACATGGATTTCTTTCTGCCTGAAGTCACTAAAGTCTTGAACAGCAAGAACAAAGACGTCACGCCTTTCAACGAAATGCTTGCCGAGTACAAGGTGCGCAACTTCGTATATCAGAACAAGGGAAACTGGCAATTTGAAGACAAAAGCGGTGACTGGATGACGATGCCCGGCTCTTGGTCGGGTGGCGGTGCCTGGGCGGATTTTGATGCCGATGGCGACCTGGATTTGGTCGTCAACAACCTGGAAGATCCGGCTTTTATTTATAAAAACCTTACCCGTGAACAGAACGGCGGCAATTACCTCCAAGCAAAATTGCAAGGAAGCCCCGCCAACCCATTTGCTGTAGGGGCTTCTGTTTTGATTGAATATGCCGCTGCCCAAACGGGGCAAGAAGGCATTAAGCAGTATCAGGAGCTTAACCCCAACCACGGCATTTTTTCCTCCGTAGAGCACCTCATCCATTTTGGGCTTGGCCAAACGGCTCAGATAGACCGCTTCACCGTCCGCTGGCCCGATGGCAAAACACAAACGCTGACCAATGTGCCCGCCAACCAGCGCCTCCAACTCAAATGGACCGATGCCTCGGGTTACGTTGCACATCTAATGCCTCTTCTCCCTACCGCTTCGACCCTATTTTCAGAAAAAAATGCAGCCAGCTTGGGGATGGACTTTGAACACAAAGAGAATCCTGTCAGCGATTTTGAAACCTGGGTGCTTTACCCTTGGACAATGACGGATCTCGGCCCGCTCATGGCACAAGCAGACGTGAACGGCGATGGACTGGAGGATTTTTTCATCGGAAATTCCGCGATGGGGCCAAGCGCCATGTATCTCCAAACCGCTGTTGGCACTTTCCGAGCCAGCTCAACTGCAGTGTTTAAAGCCGACGAAAAATACGAAGACCACAGCGGGCTTTTCTTCGATGCCGACGGCGACAAAGACCTCGACCTTTTTGTACTGAGCGGTGGGGCGGATGCCATAACGGATCGCGCTTGGCAATGCCGCCTATACCTCAATGATGGGAAAGGCAATTTTTCAAAATCAGAGACTTCTTTACCCGTTTTCAAAGAATTGGGCCTCCGGGCAGCGGCGCATGATTACGACGGCGATGGAGACCTTGATCTTTTTATTGGTGGGCGACTCACACCCAAAAACTGGCCACTAACGCCGCGCAGCGTTGTTCTCCAAAATAATGGCGGGAATTTTGTTGATGTGACCAGTCAGGTTGGAGGCTCATTTGAGCATTGTGGTATGGTGACTGATTTGGCTTGGAGTGATCTAAACGGCGACGGGCAAAAAGAACTCGTGGCGGTGGGGGAATGGATGCCTGTGTCCGTTTTTCAATTGAAAAACAACAAGTTAGAAGCAGTAACGGAACAATTTGGCTTCGCTAAAACCAATGGCCTCTGGAATCGCCTCGCGCTGGCAGACCTCGACAAAGACGGTGATCTCGACCTCGTGACGGGCAATCTGGGACTGAACACACGCTTCACGGCCAGTGCTGATGCGCCTTTCCGGTGCTACGCAAAAGACTTTGACAACAACGGTACCCTCGACCCGATTGTGGCCTTTATGGAGGGCGGAAAAATTTATCCGCTCTTGCAAAAAGAAGTATTGGTGAAACAGATGCCCGTGCTCAAAAAGAAGTTTCTCTACTCAACGGACTATGCTAAAGCCACGATGAGCGATCTGTGGCCACAAAAGGATTTGGATGCTGCGCTCAATCTCTTTTGCTACCAAATGGAAACTTGTTGGTGGGAAAACCAAGGCGGGAAATTCGTGCGACACAGCTTACCCACCCAGGCACAAACGGCTCCAGTTCAAGGGATTGTCTGCGAGGATTTCAATGGAGACGGCAATTTGGACATCTTAATGGCCGGAAACAAATACGGCTATGAAGTAGAAACCAACCCCTGCGATGCTGGAACAGGCACGCTCCTTTTGGGCGATGGGAAAGGCCATTTTGCCTGGCTCGACAATATGCAGAGCGGCTTTTGGGCTGAGCGTGAAGCGCGGGATTTGGCACTGTTGCGCGGCGCGGGTGGCAAACGAATCATTGTGGTGGCCAACAACAATAGCAGGATACAGATTTTTAAATGACTGCCAAAAGGTATTTTGTAAATTTTTGACAGAAACATTATGTTGCGTTTCAATCAATTGAATCCTATAAGGTTTTGAAAACCTTATAGGATTTTATGAAATTCAAAATATAATTCTGCGATAAATTTTTCCACCTAGACTTTTAATATAACCCCTTCCACCCTTTAGAAGCCAAAATTCATTTTTCATACAATGAGCAAAAAAACAAAACAAACCGCCCCTATTAGCCGCGCGAATGCTACAACCCCTGCGCCCCGACGCCGATATCTCCTTTGGGTGTTTGGCTTGCTCGCGTTGGCCTGCGCTGCCTATTATTTTTGGGGTGTCAATGGCGAAACCCAAGGCCCTTCCCTGTCCGACGATTCTGGCTCAGAGCCCACGCTGACGGCCAAAAAACCTCGCCTACAATTACTTTCTCCCAAAGAAACGGGCGTTGATTTCCAGAATAAGATATTGGAAGACAATGAACACAATGTTGTCCTAAACATCAACCAATACAATGGCGGGGGCGTGGCGGTGGCCGACATTAACAATGATAACCTGCCAGATATTTACTTCGTTTGTTCCAATGGCAAAAACCTCCTTTACCTGAACCAAGGCAATTTCAAATTCAAAGACATTACGGATGCCGCAGGAGTAGGATCTGAAGAAGGCTTTGAAACGTCGGTAACAGCTGCCGATGTGAATGCGGATGGCTGGCTGGACCTTTTTGTTTGCCATGCCGGGCCAGATGCCTCCGGGCGAGTAGCTAAGTTGTTCATTAACAATGGCTCCCTCCCTAATGGGGAGGGCTGGGGTGGGGCCTTCACTGAAAGTGCCAATGCGTATGGCTTGGATGACAAAAGCCCTTGCTCTGGCGCGAATTTCTTTGACGCTGACAACGATGGCGACCTCGATTGCTATGTTATAAATCACCCGACTGATCTGAGCCATGCCAATCGCTTAGTGCTCAAATACGGCCCTGATGGAAAGTCTTTTTTGCCAGATCTCGACCCAAAAGCAGAATACGATTCGGACAATTTTTACCTAAACCAGAACGGAAAATTTGTCAATGTTAGTAAGCAAGCAGGTATCCAAAATTTTGGCTTTGGCCTTAGCGTGTCCGTTTCGGATGTGAACGCTGATGGCTGGCCGGATGTCTATGTCGGCAACGACTTTGTACACCCTGACAATCTTTTTATCAACAACCAAAAAGGGGGGTTCACCGATCAAATGAGCAAGTATTTCCGCCATAACAGCATGAGTGCCATGGGAGCGGAATTGTGCGATTTTGACAACGACGG
>JACMMM010000617.1 GCA_014379065.1 Saprospiraceae bacterium | reverse complement strand
CGTCTATTTTGGTTTCCGCTACAAAAAGTCCGATCGTTTTGTGCGGGTATCCATGTACGACGATGGAGCGCACGGCGACGGCGCGGCGAGCGACGGGGTTTTTGGCGCGGAATGTCCCTTGCTCTCACTAAACGTTCAGTATTATATTTATGCGGAAAACGCTCAAACAGGGGCTTTTTCCCCAGAACGAGCCGAGCATGAATTTTATACCATCGAGCCGGAAATTGCAGCCGCTACACCTGGTGATGTATTTCTAAATGAACTGACTGCCAACAACTCGAATGGCCTCCAAAACGAACAGGGGAAAATTCGGGACTGGATCGAGCTCTACAACCCTACCGGACAGACCTTGGGCCTTTCGCATCTCTATCTTTCTCCCACGGACACCAATTTGGTCAAACGGCAATTCCCTTTAGACGCCATAATTGCCCCGCATGAACATTTGCTGGTCTGGGCGGACAACCTTAACCTGAATTTGGTAGAGCAGCATACCGATTTTGAGTTGAGCAAGTCTGGCGAATCGCTTTTTCTCAGCGATGGGACGAATATTTATGATGAAATCACTTTTGGCATACAGGCCGCCAACCATTCGATGAGCCGGTGTCCGGATGGTTCGGGTCTTTTTGCAGAAACGAGTACCCGCACGCCCCGCGCCACAAACCTTTGCGTGAGTGCATCGCACAGCCCGGAGGCAATTCTCGAGGTTCGGGTTTTGCCCAATCCAACGAGCCAATTCCTTGAAATAGAGGCTTCTGAGCCTTTTTCGCAGGCGTGTTTTTACGCAACAGATGGGCGGCTTTGTTTGATTACAAACCAAAACCAGATAGATGTTTCTGCGCTGAAAGCTGGTGTTTATTGGCTAAAAGTAGTTTTCCGGGATGGGAGGTTTGTGCTGCGGAGGGTGGGGAAAATGTGAAGAAATCAACGAGCGATCATCTGCTTGCCCCTATAACCTTACTCGTAAGACGACTCATACTACCAAGCCTCTACTGTGCATATAGTTTCCCGGAGGGAATTCCTGTTTATAGTTTTTTCAGCACCATTTTCCAAAACCCCGTATGGGGTTTCCATTCGCAGTGTCAGGCAACCCCATACGGGGTTTTTAATAATTGGTTCTCATTACTATAAACAGGAATTCCCTACGGGAAACTATATGCACAGTAGAGGCTCGGCGGTATAAATCGTCTGACCGCTAAGATAACAAAATGCTTAAAGTCAACGACCTTGCCCTAGTAAGAGATTACCAATTTGCCAACAAAAGTATCCCCGCCCTTAGATCGTACTTGGAGGAAGTAAACCCCGGGGTTCATATTTCCCGTGCTAAATTCTATCAAATCTTTGTCGAATCCTTGCGAATGTACGATCCGCATCAAAGGGTCGAGGACAAACAACATCCCTTCGGAAATACCTTCTGGCAATTGGATTTTGGCAAGATCAGTGGCAGGGTTTGGATAAATCTGTAAGGGCTTAGCCTTGCTCCGTACCGATTGAGCATTCAAAACAACTTCCGGCAATTGTTCCAAAATGGGCTGCAATTCAGTCCTCCAAACCCCCGTAGTATTGGTATAAGCATAAAGGTACCCATCCAGAATGTTGTATCCGTTTCCACCCTCCGCCGAGCCGTATTGGATTTGGCCGTTGCTGTAATGCGGGCGTTCGTATTCATTTTCAAAGGGCAAATCGGGCAGGCGATGCCACGATTTTGAGGCATCGTTGCTGATGTACAAACCTTCTTGGGCGTGGAGAAAAATTAGCCCGTTGGTATACGCGACCATTTTTGCCGGAATAATGACATCGCCAAAGGCAGCATAGGCGTGGTATGGTTTGGCAAGGCTGCATTGCCCCTGCCAACTGTTCGGGTCATCGGCTTGAAGCAAATTGCTGCAAATCAACCATTGTAGGCTGGAATCGAGTTCGTTCAGGGCTATAAGTTTGTGGTTTTCAAATATTATCCAAGAAAAATCGAAAGCCTGCGGGAAAGTCTGTTGAAGCCAATTTAAGCCAAAGTCCGTGGAGAATCTCACTTTATCGTTATGCAATTGTATGATGGTATCTCCAAAAACTGACATCGTTCCATCCGTGTAGAGCCCTGATTGTGACCAAGTCTCTCCATCATCAGACACATACACCTTGCAGCCCGAACAATGCTTCCGATAAGCGTACGCCCGATTTCCCGATTGAAAAATCGTGTCGCCCCAGTCATTAGCATTCAAGGCGGAAATTTTCCATTCTGGGGGTGTCGCACATTCGTCTGTTTTGTAGATTTTTAAACCGCTGCTCATGTAATAATCACCAAATGCTTTGCCTACCGTCCATCGCAAGGTTTTTTCCAGGGTCGAGTCCAAATATTCCCAAGAGCCGTCAACATTCAGCCTGTAATAGATATGCGAGGTCGGATAACTCTCCAGCCTGGGGCTGGCAAGTACTTGGCCGCATTGGTCATTGAGCAGGAATGCGCCAATCGAAAGTCCTTCATAGGACTTTGACCAGGTATTTCCGTCGTCGGCAGAATGCAGGGTTTCAAAATGCTTGTTGTTTGCATATTGCCCTGCGGGAAGTACTGCGAAGATCGTCGCCCAGGAAGGTTTTGCTGGTTTTTTATATTGAAAAATGACAGCTTGTGGATTTTGAATCGTTGAGCGATAAACATTCCCGTTCGCAAATTCAAACCACAAAATCGTATCAGTATTCCAAAATTTCACGGGGTTTTGAATAGGCTCGTTGGGAAAAAACAAGGTGTCGGTGACAATATCGGATGGAAAACTACTAGAAAGTACGTCTCGAAATTGCTTCACATAAGGCTTGAAACTCCCAAATCCCAAATAGATGTGATACAAATCCTGATTGAAATGCAGAAAATATTGAGCGCCGGATGGCATGGGCAGCAGCGTGTCCGTCAGGGCATTTCCTTCATATTCGCCCTTGGGATACAGATTTATCTGGTAACCGGAATTCCCGTTCCCGGTAGTATCCCATACATACTGAACACCCAACAACGTATCGTGACAAAAAGAAAGGGTTTGAAAAATTTTGGAAACGGGAGGCATGAGCCCCGTGTATGTAAGGCTAACAAACTGCCAATGCTTGCCATTGTCCCGGGTAAAATAGCGCGTATTTTGAGCAGGATTCCAAGAGCCATAGCCCAAATAAGGTACTCCATGCTCGAAATACATAAACCCTTCGCCCAAATCTATAAATTTTGTCCAGAGATAGGGATGCAGGACGGTACCGAAATACTCCATGTCGCCATCAAGGCTGAAAATCAAATCGAAATCAACCCCGCCATTCAAATAGCGATAAACTTCAAATTGCTTTACCGCTGGGACTGTGTGAGGGCCAATGGACAAGGTTCTGACATATTGAAAAAGCACCACCGAATCGTTGGCGAACAGGTTTTCAATCTTTTTCCCTTTAGTCTGTGGGTGTAGCACCCAAGTTCCGCCCGCATTGTCAGAAAAAAACAGGCCATTGTCAGTGGCGGCAAAAACCCTTTCACGACTTTGGACAAAAGCGGTAGCCTTGGCCGGAGGCCCTTGTAAATTTTCCCATTGGATATTTTGTAAGGTATCGGCAGGGCATAAAAACGGGCCGGTTTGAGCGTTTCCATTTATGAAAATCATAAAAGTTAGGGGCAGAAGTAGCACTAGTCTTTTCATATGGGAGCGTTTAATCAGTGTCCAAAGATAAGTACCCATCTCTTCACCCAGCGAATTTCGCTTCTGTCCATCAAATCAATTGGCGCAGAAACACCAACTTTGCGCCTCATGCGCCTTTCCGTCGTCATTGTAAATTACAACGTCCGCCACTTCCTCGAACAGGCCCTCGGCTCTGTGCGCCGCGCCCTGCAAGGCATCGAAGGCGAGGTATGGGTGGTGGACAACAACTCCGCCGATGACTCTGTGCGTATGGTGCGTGAACGCTTCCCGGAAGTCAAACTGATCGGCAATACCGACAACCCGGGCTTTGCTGTGGCAAACAATCAAGCCATCCGGCAAAGCACGGGCGAGTACGTGTTGCTGCTCAACCCCGACACCTTGGTAGAGGAGGATACTTTTCTCAAATGCTTGACTTTCATGGACGCGCACCCCGACGCGGGCGCACTCGGCTGCAAATTATTGGACGGCAGCGGCAAATTCCTGCCCGAGAGCAAGCGCGGTTTCCCCACGCCTTGGGTGGCGTTTTGCAAGACTTTTGGGCTTTCTACGCTCTTTCCGCGCAGCCCCATTTTCAATCGTTACCATCTGGGCCACTTGCCCGAAAACGAGACCAATGAAGTGGATGTGCTGGCGGGCTGTTTTATGTTCCTGCGCAAAGCCGCGTTGGATAAATCGGGCCTGCTCGACGAGGCATTTTTCATGTATGGCGAAGACATTGACCTCTCGTACCGCATCCAGCAGGCTGGGTTCAAAAACTATTATTTCCCGGAAACCAAAATCATTCATTACAAAGGAGAAAGCACCAAAAAAGGTACGCTCAACTATGTGCGCACCTTCTACCAGGCGATGATCATTTTTGCCCGAAAACATTTCAGCGGGCCTGGCGCGGGATTATTCGTGCTGATGTTGCAAGGGGCTATTTGGTTTAGGGCAGGTTTGACCTTGTTCCGCAATTTTTTAGGAAAAACCTGGCTGCCCGCGCTGGATGCTTTGGCCATTTACTTCGGGCTTGTGCTGCTCAAAGATTTTTGGGCCAATTACTATTACCACGACCCTACCTGGTTCAAAACCAACGTGTTGTGGTTCAATTTTCCGCTCTACATTCTCATCTGGTTGGGCACGGTATGGATCAGCGGAGGCTATGACACGCGGTACAATTTGAGCCGGTTGCTGCGTGGACTTGGGCTTGGAACACTGGTCCTTTCTGCGGTGTACGGCTTTCTCGATCTGGATTATCGGCCATCGCGGGCACTGGTCTTGATGGGTGCGGCGTGGGCGGTTTTTGCCACAATAGGCATTCGCTTGGCGGCGCATTTTTGGGAATTTGGCAATTTCCGTCTGGGGCGCTCCAAAGTAAAAAACCTGCTGGTGGTCGGCTCCGAAAGCGAGTGTACGCGGGTATTGGGGCTGCTAAATCGTGTCGGGGCGGAAGGGAAAAATTTCATCGGGCGGGTAGGCCCCACCCCCAACCCCT
>JACMMM010000616.1 GCA_014379065.1 Saprospiraceae bacterium | reverse complement strand
TACCGTGGCGGGTTGTTTTGTACAAGACGGCAAAATCAGCCGCAACCACTTTATCCGTATCATCCGCGATGGCATCGTGGTGTACCCGACCAATCCAAACCAGCACGCCGAACTAGGCTCGCTCAAGCGTTTCAAAGAAGACGCCAAAGAGGTCAAAAACGGCATGGAATGCGGTCTAACCATCAAAAATTTCAACGACTTCAAAGTCGGTGACGTGGTGGAATCTTATGTGATCAATGAAGTGAAGACTACGTTGAAGTAAGGTACTCTGCGTAATAGTATAGAAAACGGGCGGCCTCGCGTGAAGCGGGGGTCGTCCGTTTTTGGTTTCGGCCCCCACGTTTGTCATGTCGCAGCGCAGCGGAGGCAACCACACAACTCAAGCGACCCGGAATCCCTTTCAGCAAGCCTCCCGAACGGAACGTTTGTCATGTCGCAGCGCAGCGGAGACAACCACACAACCCAAATTGCCATGAATCCTCTGGCCAAGGGTATTTCGGGTCACTAGTGTTGTGTGGTTGTCTTCACTTCATTACGACAAGACAACCCGAGAGAACCTTGGCCTGTCACAACTTGAGTTATTTTGATGACTACGCTGCGCGAGCCAGTAGCATTCCTAACCTATTTCCTCAGGCTGGGGAGAATTTCGCCATGCTCGATAATAGTCACCCCAAATCGCTCTTGGCGGCCACTCTCCACACCACTCAGCATTGAGAAACTTCCATTTAGGGTTAAACCCGACAATCAATTCATCTTTCAATTCGCGCCGCCAATCCTTAATTTCCGTCTCGCGCTCAATAGCGTTGTTGACGTATTGGTACAATTCCAAGTAAACCAAACAGTAGCAATAGTATCGGCCAGCAAATGTTTCTTTTCTGCCACGATTGGCATAATGCTCGACCATTCGACGGCCAATGTCATTGGTCATGCCGACATACAGCACCGTTCGATTGGGATTGGTGGTAATATAAACGTAGTACTCATGTTGTTTCATAATGGTTGTTTTGTTTGTAAGTTTCTTGTCATGTGCATGTCTTTGACTTGGCAGGCGGAGCGGAGATATCCGCAAAAGCCAAGGCTGCATAAGGCTTACTAAAGATACGTGATTTTCATTTTAAAAATCAATTTGGGTGGCTTGGGTTGTGTGGTTGTCTCCGCTGCGCTGCGACATGACAATTCGAGGGGAACGGCTGCGCCTTCGCCATTTCCGGGCAGGTGATGCCGCTTATGAACTAGGATTCCCTCGATTTAGCAAGGATCTGAAGGATCTCGAGCGCAAAAAAATCCTGGATAATCATTTCCAAAATCAAGAAGATCCTAGTTCATTCTTTTAGCCAAGCCCGAGCCTTTGCCATTTCCGGGCAGGTGATGCCTGCGGCTTCGAGCTCGTCCCAGTCTTTGGCGAGGGTCTTTTTGGCTTCAGCGGGGTCGGTTTCGTTTTTCAGGTATTCCTCGTACACTGATTTGGCTTTGTCCCAGTTGCCCCGGAGCAGGTAGCTGTGGCCGAGGTTGCTGCGCACCCAGTTTTGAGTGGAGTCGAGGGCGAGGGCTTTTTCGGCTGCTGCTGCCGCTTCGGGGCATTTACTTACTAAGAGATAGAAAGATGAAATGTCCCCCAAAGTCTTCGCCAAATCCGGCCCGAATTGCGCGGGATTGCTTTTCGCCAATCGCTCATAGATTTCCAAGGAACGCAGGTACATTTTTTCCGCTTCCCCCATCTTTTGAACGCCGAAGTAAAAAACGCCCAAGTTCATCGCTGTGAAAGCCAAATTCGGCTCGAACTGCGCAGGGTTGGCCTTCGCCAAGCGCTCATAGATTTCCAGCGAACGGAGGAACATTTTTTCCGCTTCCCCCATATTTTGAACGTCGTTGTAAAAAACGCCCAAGTTCATCGCTGTGAGAGCCAAACCCGGCTCGAACTGTGCTGGGTTGACCTTCGCCAATCGCTCGTAGATTTCCAGCGAACGGAGGTACATTTTTTCCGCTTCCCACATATTTTGAACGTCATTGTAAAAAATGCCCAAGTTCATCGCTGTGAGAGCCAAATCCGGCTCGAACTGTGCTGGGTTGGCCTTCGCCAATCGTTCATAGATTTCCAGCGAACGGAGGTACATCTTTTCTGATTCCCCCATCTTTTGAACGTCGCCGTAAAAAACGCCCAAGTTAATCATTGTGAGAGCCAAACCGGGTTCGAACTGTGCTGGGTTGACCTTCGCCAATCGCTCGTAGATTTCCAGCGAACGGAGGTATATTTTTTCCGCTTCCCCCATTTTTTGAACGTCGTTGTAAAAAACGCCCAAGTTCATCGCCGTCAAAGCCAACCCCCGCTCGAACTGCGCGGGGTTGGACTTCGCCAAGCGCTCATAGATTTCCAGCGAACGGAGGTACATCTTTTCTGATTCCGCCATCTTTTTAATGTCGAAGTAAAAATTCCCCAAGTTCACCGCCGTCATCGCCTCCTCGCTTTCGGAGCGCGCAAGTTTCAGGGCTGCTTCGTAATAGCCAATGACGCGGGGTGTTTGGTTGAGTTTTCTCAGCAAATTGGCGAATGCCATTAGGTTGTCCACCGTCTCGGCATACAACCGCGACTGCTCGAAGTAAATCTGCGCAGAATCGTAGCGCAGCGAGTCGGTGTAGTCGGTGGCTTTCAGACGGGCCTTAAGCGCAAACTCATCCGCCTTTATCCGAAGCAAACTATCCGTCCGCTGAAGTTTCTCCTGCTCCCGAGCCTTCTCCGCCAACAGCGCATCCCCCTCCATCTTCATCTCGCGGGCGTTCAGCACATTATCAGCCTCTCGGATTTTGCCTTCATCAAAGAGTGTCTTGGCCAGCCGCAGCCGTTCGCTATTAAGTTCCATTTTGGAAAAACCCTCAGCCAACCGTATCACATCCTCCCGGAATCTGATCTCGATTTTCTGCACCGAGTCGCGCTCGGCGTTGAGTGCAATGAGTTCGGCGCGGCAGTCTTCTTTGGCGAGTGGGTCGGTGTATTTCTCGCATTTATCGGCTTTTTTGGCAATGGCTGCGGTGAGGTCGGCCAGGCGTTTTTTAAGTTCGGCGTATTCGGGGCTTTTGCCGAAGATTTGTGTAGTGTTGATAGTGTTGCCCGTGCCAGTGACGATCAGGCCGACCTTGGCGTCGTCTTGAATGGTGACTTGTTGGGCGGCTAGTGCTGTGGGGAAAAGGAGAGCGAGGAAGCCCGCCTTCGCTAAAGCTACGGCGGGTAAAAAGAAGTGCTTTTTCATGGTGTGGGTGGTGTAATTGGAAACCTATAAGGTTTCAAAAAACCTTTATAGGTTTTGCGTAACGGCTAAAAATCCTGCTTAACATCAATCTTATTCGAATCCCCTGTAATGATCGTGCCCACTTTGGCCTTGTCCTTCACCTCGATTTTCACATTGTTTTTTCCAGCGGGAGCTGCTGGTACAACAGGCGTTTTGACAACAATCGTGTCTGTCTTTCGCGGTTCGACGGCGGGAGTTTCAACGGGTGCTGGTTTTGGCCAAAAAAAGTCGCGCAGGGTGTAGCCCGTTATTCCAGCTATACTGGCCAAAACGGCGAGGATGGCGGCCCATTTTTTCCAAGGCTGAGAACTTCCCGAAAGTTTGAAACTTTCGGGAAGTTGCTGGTTATCAACCATCTCTGCCACCGCGGCCGTAATTCGGTTTAGTTGCAGGTGATAGTCCTTGTCTTCGAGTAAACCCGTCAGGTACTGTTTTTTCAACGCAGCAAACTGCCCGGAAAGGGTCAGCACACGCTTACGCAAGTCGGCATCATCCGTGTGTTGGCTGAGCCGGACGAGCGCTTCGAGGGCAGATTCGAGATTGCCCTGGGCAAGAAGTTCTTTTGGATTTTGATTCTGGGAAGACATGGCGGAAGTTCGATTTGAAGGCGAATGTATCGCGCAAATCCTAACTCCAGTATTGAAATTCAGCAAATGCCCCAAATTCTAATGCGCTCAAGTTAGTAAAAACCGTTTTTTTTGATTGATGAATGACGATTACATGATTGTTGATTTTTGATGGCATGTAAGATTGGCAATGTTCGATGTGCCACCATCGTCCATAATTACATCGTCAATCACATCAAAAATCAACAATCATGTAATCGTCATTCATCAATCAAAAAAACCTTAAGCACGCAGCGATTTTAGGCATCAAAACTCACCACCACCCGCTTCGTAACCGGGTGCGACTGGCAGGTCAGCACATAGCCCGCCTCCACCTCGTCGGGTTCAAGGCCGTAGTTAACCTCCATTTCTACCTTGCCTTCCAGAATACGCGCTTTGCAGGTGCTGCAAACGCCTCCCTTGCAAGAAAAAGGCAGGTCGGCGCCAGCGCGCATGGCCGCATCGAGCAGCGTCGAGCCATCGGAAGGAAGATCGAAATCAAACTGTGCACCGTCCTGAATGACCGTGATGGAAGCCTCGAAGGCCTCCCGGGGAGCAGTCGTCGGAGCGGGTTTGTTTTTTATGCCCGTGGTGGTAAACAGTTCAAAGTGAACACTTTTTGCGTTCGCACCGAGTTCGGAAAGCGTATCTTTTACAGCAAAAACCATTTCTTCCGGGCCACAAAGGAAAAACGCATCCACCTCGGATGGATTGAAGAAAAACTTGCCAAAACGTCGGCATTTTTCCGCATCAATTCGACCTTTGAAAAGATCGTTGCCCAGCGATTCGCGGCTCAGGATGTGATGTACGGAGAGACGGTCGGGATGGAGGTTTTTGAGTTCTTCGAGCTGTTCGCGGAAAATGATGGTGTCGAAGGAGCGGTTGCCGTAAAAGAGGATGAAGCGGCTGTTCGGTTCTTGTGCAAGCGTACTGCGGAGGATGCTCATCACGGGCGTGATGCCGCTGCCCGCAGCAAAGGCCACATATAGTTTTTCGTTTTCAGGATGAAGTTCTGTATAAAAATGCCCTTGCGGTACCATCACCTCCAGCCAATCGCCCACTTTCAACCGTTCGCTTGCCCAAGTACCAAAAAGCCCGCCTTCTATTTTTTTTACTGCCACACGCAGGTCGTTTTCCTGCGTTCCGGTACAAATGGAGTAGGAGCGCCGCACTTCTTCGCCGTCAATTTCAACTTTTATCGTGAGGTGCTGTCCTTGGTTGAAACGAAACGCCTCGCGCTCGTTTTCAGGCACTTCAAACGAAATAGAAACCGTGTCGGCAGTCTCGCGGCGCAAATCGCGCACTTTAAGTTTGTGGAATTGGACGGACATTGGTTGGGCTGTTGAGTTGTAGTCCTCCGAGGTTTTTGAAAACCTCGGAGGACTTTTCAACGAGAGCAATTGGAACACAAAAAGTGTACCCCGGCATTTCGAGATACACTTTTTGTCGGTGCATTGGTGAGCTGGACAAGTGAGTATTTGTTTATTTGTGTATTTGGTTATTTAAAATCTTCGGGAGACGCCAATAACCAAATCCCCAACTAACCAAATCCCCAATTACGCAGCGATTGCGTTCACATGACGCATCAGGCCGCTCTTGAGGTTGGCAGCTTTGTTGCGGTGGATGTTTCCACGCTTGGCCAAACGGTCAATCATGCTCACGACCTTGGGCAGAAATTTTTCAGCCTCGGCCTTTTCTTTCATCTCGCGCAGGTTTTTGATGGCCGTGCGGGTTGATTTTTTGTAGTAGCGATTCTCCAAGCGACGCTTGTCGTTCTGGCGGATGCGCTTTAATGCTGACTTGTGGTGTGCCATATTTTACAGCGAAAATGGTGCTTTTTTTAATAAACTGGATGGTCCTCGTTTTGGGCGGGCAAAGGTAGAATTTCTGCCGCAAAAAAGAAGCATACGATATAAATTTTTCCCAAAAAGGAATTTTATGCAGCAGAATTATCGCTTCATTTGTTGTCTGCAAGCGGACTTGTCCCGAACACTCTGCATGGCATACGAATTGGATTCAAACTGTTTCCTACATTTGCCCGCTCAAACTTGCCAAAGTCTGGTTTTTCAAAATTCAAAAATTTCTATGAAACGAGTCGTCGTCACTGGCATAGGCGCAATTACTCCCATCGGCAACAACGTGCCCGCATTTCTGAACGGGCTGCAACACGGCTTAAGTGGGGCAGGCCCCATCACGCAATTCGATGCCAGTTTGTTCAAGACCCGGTTTGCCTGCGAGGTTAAGGGTTTTGTGCCAGAGGATTTTATGGATCGCAAAGAAGTTAAGCGGGTTGACCGCTTTACGCAGTTCGCGCTCGTGACCGCTGACGAGGCAATTAAGGATTCTGGCCTCGACCTGGAAGCCATTAATAAACAACGCACTGGTGTGATTTGGGCCTCAGGTATCGGCGGCTTGCGTACGCTGGAAGTCGAAATCGAGGACTATGTGAAAGGGAACGGAGTCCCACGCCACAACCCCTTTCTGATCCCCAAAATGATCACCAATATGGGTGCGGGCATGATCTCCATCCAATATGGTTTCATGGGCATCAACTACGCTACGGTATCGGCCTGCGCTTCTTCGAGCCACGCCATCATCAATGCCGCCGACTACATCCGCCTGGGCAAAGCCGACATCATGGTGACCGGCGGCTCGGAAGCGACCATCGCTGCGACAGCGGTGGGCGGTTTTACAAATATGAAGGCGATGAGCGAACGCAATGACGACCCCGCCACGGCTTCGCGCCCCTATGACAAGGACCGCGATGGTTTTGTGCTCGGTGAAGGCGGTGGGGCGCTGATTTTGGAGGAGTACGAACACGCAAAACGGCGTGGTGCCCGCATCTATGCTGAATACGCGGGCGGCGCCATGACCAATGACGCATACCACATCTCCGCGCCACACCCAGAAGGCATTGGTGTGATCAATGTGCTGCACCTGGTTTTGGAAGACGCTGGCATGACTACTGCCGATATTGACTACATCAATACCCACGGCACATCCACCCCATTGGGCGATGTGGCCGAGTTAAAGGCGCTCAGCAAGGTATTTGGCGATCAGGTAGGCAGGATTAATGTTTCGGCGACCAAAGGCATGACGGGGCATTTGCTGGGGGCTGCAGGCGCCGTGGAAGCCATTGCCGGGGTTTTGTCCATGCAACATGATTTTGTGCCCCCCACCATCAACCATTTCACGGACGACCCGGAGATTGACCCGGCGTTCAACCTTACATTCAACGAGGCCCAGCAACGCAAGGTGAAAGCTGTACTCAGCAACACTTTTGGCTTTGGCGGGCACAATGCATCCATTGTCTTCAAACAAATTTAGGAGGCACCTCAAAATAATGATTCTGTGCGATTTATCCGACGATTTTACAATTATTACTTCCATCCTGACCGGGAATTGGCCCGCCGCTTGAGACAATTGATTGGGTTCACGCCAGTCCGTTTGCAGTTGTTTAAGCTGGCGTTTTTCCACAAAAGCACTTTTGCTACGAAAGACTACGCCATTGCCAACAATGAGCGACTCGAATTTCTCGGCGATGCGGTGCTGAGCACCATCGTGGGAGAGTATTTGTTCAAGAAATATCCCAATTCCGACGAGGGTTTTTTGACAAAAATGCGCTCCAAAATCGTGAAGCGGCACTCGCTCGACGAGATTGCCGACCGTATGGGGCTCGACCTTTTCCTGGCCAACTACAACCAGACCCGGCTTTCCAAATCCATGCTTGGCAATGCGCTCGAAGCGCTTGTCGGCGCGGTGTACATCGAACAAGGCTATGATGGCACCAAGATTTTTGTCGTCCGCCGAATTCTTCGCAAATACTTGGATATCCATGAGTTGGAAGGTTTCGACGACAACTATAAGAGCCAACTGTTGGAATGGTGCCAGAAAAATGGCCGACAGATCGAATACAAGGTGGTGGCCAAATACAAGAGCGAAAAACGCGATAAATTCAAAGTGGCCGTGTTTGTGGATGGCAAAAAAGTGGGCACTGCCGACGATTTCAACAAAAAGAGCGCGGAACAACTTGCCAGTGAGCGCGCCATGACGGCGCTCGGTATGCTTGGTAGCAATGGTGTGCCCCCGCCTATTGATGACGAGTACGATCAAGAATAAATGAGGTCAAAAACAAATGAGGCCAATGTGATCCCTCCTTCGCCAAGGCTACGGCGGGATCACATTGGCCTCATTCAACACATTGGCCTCATTCATTTCAATTTCCCCCTTCGCTTTCCACATTATCCAAGCGGCGGCGCGTTTCCTCTAAAAGACGCTGCTGGTTCTCTTGTTCTACTAGATTGGCTTCTTGAGCCTGTTCGTTGTTGACGATATCCTGTCTTGCTTTTTGAATTTTAGACTCCCAGATTTCGATGCTGCGGCGCATGTCCTCGTTTTCTTTGTCTAGCTTTTTCTGCTTGGCTTCCATCTCTTTCAGTTGGGTTTCCTGTGTTTTCAACTCTTTTCCAATGGCGGCACGGCGCACATCGAAGTAGCATTGGCGGAGCGAGCGGAGCATTTCTTCGGTGCGGTTACGGTTGTCGCGGCGGCTGAGGAAGTAGGAGCCTGCATCTACCCAAACATTGAGCGCAGTCTCGTTTCCATCTTTTTCGATGGTAGAGTAAAGGGCAAACACTTCATCCCCCATGAAAGCCGCACGGAGCTTGGAAGCGGTCCATTCACCTTTGCTCTTTTTAAGTTTTGCGTTGAAATTATCCTTGGCAAACTTTTTCCAAACCTCTTCCACGGTGCTAGGATCAGTATTGGCAAACTCCATGCGGAAACCAGGCCGACTGCCAAAGGACATCATGCGCTCGGTCTCGCGCACGGGATCGAATTGGGCACTCATTTGTGACACAATGGCCACAAAAAACAATAGGGAAAGGAGGGATTTTTTATTCATAATTCTTTGATTTAGAAAAATTTAGATGGTGGGTTTCGTTCCTTTTGAAGGCCGTGCACCGAAAATTGTTGCGGCTCAAAAATAGAGGCAAAAACACGCTGCAGCCAAACAAAGGTAAAACGCCCTTTCCCGCCAATGTCACAACACAAAAGAAAAATAAGTAGTCAGCAGGCAAAACGAGCCGTCAAATGAAGTTTCTTTGTGCCTTTACCCGTTTACCCGCCGCAGCTTTCCTGCCCGCCAAGTCTCGGCAGGCGGGAGCGTAGGCGGGCATTGTATTGACCACCATTTTTCAAAACATGGCAAAGATTCTAATCGTTGACGACGAAGTGCCCATCCGCCGCACGCTGCGTGACATTCTCGAATTTGAAGGATACGAAGTGGACGAAGCCTCCGACGGACTGGAGTGCATAGCCAAAGTTCAAAAAGAAAAATACGATGTCATCATCACAGACATCAAAATGCCCAGAATGGACGGCATCGAAGCCCTCGAACGCCTTCAGATACTTTCGCCTGAAACCCCGGTGATTATGGTGAGCGGCCACGGTACGATTGATACTGCTGTGGAAGCCGTGAAAAAAGGCGCATTTGACTTCATCTCCAAGCCGCCCGACCTCAACCGGATGCTCATCACTGTGCGCAACGCGCTTGACCGCAGCGAACTCGTGAATACCACACAAGTGTTGCGCAAACAGGTGAAAAGCAGCAAGGGGGTGAACATGATAGGCGATAGTGGCCCAATCCTCGCCATCAAAAAAATGCTCGAGAAAGTAGCGCCAACGGAGAGCCGTGTGCTCATCACCGGGCAAAACGGCACGGGCAAAGAACTTGTGGCGCGCTGGATTCATGAAAAAAGCAACCGCGCTGACGGGCCTATTGTAGAGGTCAATTGCGCGGCCATTCCTGCCGAATTGATTGAAAGCGAACTTTTTGGGCACAAAAAAGGCTCGTTCACCGGGGCTATCGCTGACCGCCCCGGGAAATTTGAATCTGCCAATGGGGGCACCCTTTTTCTGGACGAAATCGGAGACATGAGCCTCGACGCTCAAGCCAAAGTGCTACGGGCCTTGCAGGAGAGCCGCATTACCCGTGTGGGCGACAGCAAAGAAATAAAAGTAGATGTGCGTGTGTTGGCGGCTACCAACAAAGACCTCCGCGCCGAAATTGCAGGCGGGCGTTTTCGTGAAGACCTTTATCACCGCCTGGCCGTCATTGTGGTGCAAGTACCCTCGCTCAACGAACGCCGTGAAGATATCCCGCTGCTGATCGAGCACTTCAACCGCCGCATCGCCGACGACTATGGTCACCCGACCAAATCGTTTACGCCTGCGGCAATTACCGCCTTGCAGGATTACAACTGGACGGGTAACATCCGCGAACTCGCCAACGTGATCGAGCGTCTTTTTATCCTCTGCGACCAAACGGTAACCGAGGAGGATGTGCGGTTGTATGTTTATCCGAATAAGTAGGACGTAGATGATTGGAGCAGCGCTTACCTGTTTTTTAGCAGATCGTTCAATCGGTCAAATATCCTTT
>JACMMM010000615.1 GCA_014379065.1 Saprospiraceae bacterium | reverse complement strand
TGCTATTTAGGATTTACAGACTTGAACAACCGGGAGCGAGCACAGGTTTACTACGATAAGTTGGTAGAAAAATACCCAAAAAGTGCCTACGCGCGTACACTCACCGACCCCAATTTCTCTAATGCAACCAAAGAGCGTGAGCAAGAGCTCAACAAATATTACGAAGACACTTACGCACTTTTCCAAAAAGGCACCTACAAAGAAGCCTTCGATCGTTGTGAAGATGCCCCCAAAAAATTTGGATCTCAAAATCCGCTTGTTGTCAAATTTGCTTTGTTAAGTGCACTTTGTACGGGCAATCTTAGTGGCAATGAGGCGTATTGTGCGGCTTTAGGTGAGGTCATTAAACGTTATCCCGATAGCCCGGAAGCCACCCGTGCCAAGGAAATCGCACGCTTGCTTGCTTGCAAGGGCTTTGAGGTGGAGGAAAAGAAAAAATCCGATACCCCGATAGATGATGGGTTCACCCGTGAGGATGACAAACTTCACTATTTTATAGTAGCACTCACCGGGGAAGATGTGCGTCTTGATGACGTAAAAGCTTCCGTGTCAGATTACAACAGTGAGCACCACAAAGCCGAGCAACTTCGGATATCGAATATTTTCCTCGGCACCGATACGAATACGCCCATTGTAGTTATTCGCAAGTTTGACACCAAAGAACAGGCGATGCGTTATTACAACGAAGTCAAAACTCAAAAAGAATTTTTGGGCGAATCAGCCAAAAAGACTTACAACAAGGAAATGTTCGCCGTGACGCAGGAAAACTACCGCCGTATTTTGAAGAACAAAACTCTCGACCGTTACAGAGAGTTTTTTGAGGAAAATTATTTGAAGAAGTAAAAACAACCCCCACAGATGTACATCGGGGCACAAGGCTTTTGAACCTTGTGCCTCGATTTTTTATATCCACACAACATGGCAAAATTTAAACTGACCCTTGAATACGACGGTTCACGCTATTCGGGCTGGCAACTTCAAAAAAACGAGCGGTCTATCCAAGGCGAACTTTTGCAAGCTGCCGCCAAAATATTTGAAAACCAAGCAGTTGAAATCTATGGCGCGGGCCGAACGGATGCAGGTGTGCATGCCCGTGGGCAAGTGGCCCACTTGGAAGTCGCCGAAACGCGACTGCCTCCAGAGCAAATAATGATGCGCTTGAACGACGAGCTTGGGCACGCCATCAACATCTTGCAGGTAGAAAAAGCCCATCCAAAATTTCATGCGCGACACGATGCCCGAAGCCGCAGCTACACGTACCAAATTTCAAAAAGGCGCGACGCTTTTGGCAAAAAATATGTCTGGTGGGTGCGCGACCCGCTTGATCTTCGTGCCATGCGCGAGGCGGCAGCTCGCCTGGAGGGGTTTCACGATTTTCGTTCTTTTGGCGCAACCGAAAAAGAGGATCAAAGTACCCTTGTTGATCTTGACCGCGTGGAAATTATAGAAAACGGCGACCGTATCTACATCCACATTACAGCTTCCCATTTCCTTTGGAAAATGGTGCGTCGAATGGTGGGCGTGTTGGTAGAAGTTGGGCGTGGCAAGATGACTGGGCAGGAGCTCGAAACCTTTTTGAAAACAAATTCCCGTGAGCCAGCACGATTTACCGCACCACCCAGCGGTCTGTTTTTGGAAAGGGTGGAGTATTGAACAAAATAAAGCCAACAAGCCTAATTAACAAAAAGCCCCCGCTCCGAAAAATCCGGTGCGAGGGCTTGGGGAAGAAGCATTATTTGCTTAGAAATGTGCTTCCAGAGCCGTTTTTGCGCTGTATTGCAGGATATTGTGCAAAACAGTAGGCGAAGGGTTGAACTGAACCTTAGGGAGTTGTGCTTTTGCAAACAACAGGGCAGTGAAATCAGCGCTGATATCAGAGTCATCTTCTATCATATGCGCCATTTCTACAGCGTCCCCAGCAGATAGTTCGCGGTAAAGAAATTGCACCATTTGTGCATCGTATGTGTAGGTTTCTTCCATAGGCATAGTGCCGAATTTTGGCTAGTAAATTGTTGAAAAATCGCACATAAAACACATGCTTAGGGTGGGTTATTGCATTTATAGTAAGAATATTTTAGAATTTAACATCGAATGGCATTGAGGCATATTTTAGCCTGAAGCCGATGGGGCGATTTGCCTACTTTTGCCCGCCGGATTGCCGCCCGATACTCGATCACAATGAAAGGAGTAGAACAGATAGAACTTACGTTGCACAACCTTGCTTCGCCAAAGCGAGGTCATACATTTTGGGGTTTGGTGGTGGTGGTGGCGGTGGCGTCCATTTTAATTTGGGCGAAACATGGCACTTGGCTCCGTGCTCCCAATGAGGTCATGTTCTCTAAAAGTTCTGATGGTTTAAAAAACTACATGACCTCTGCTTGGAATGTGCAACATGACTCCGGTTATGTACACTATGGCGGAATGGGTTATCCTTTTGGCGATCACGTCCTTTTTACAGACAACCAGCCGGTTATGTGCGTGGCGATAAAATGGTGGAGCCGCCATGTGTTCGATGTGCGGGATCAGACCATAGGCATCCTGCATCTGTTTCTGGTAGTTTCCATCATATTTGGCGCAGGAGTCATTTACTTATTGCTCCGAAAACTCCACTTACCGGTGTGGTATGCTGGGTTGGCGGCGATGGGCATCACATTTCTTTCGCCCCAATACAACCGATTCGACGGGCATTTTGGACTCTCACACATTTGGGTGCTGCCAATGCTTATGCTGTTGCTTTGTCGGTATGAAGAACTCAAGAGTAGGCGCTATCAAAGCCTTTTAATTGGGATTCTTATTTGGTTTTCAGCGCAATTACACTTTTACTACCTGGGTGTTTCGGCGATTTTTTTGGGTTTTTATACCTTATTTCAAATCTTGCGGGACCGAACCTGGCGCAATATCTGGACTCGGCTCAATCACATGGTCGTGATGATCGTGCTGCCGTTTGTGATGTTGAATATCTGGACCCATTGGTCGGATTATTGCCCCGACCGCGCAGCTGCTCCTTATGGGTTCACAGACTATATTGCACACTGGGAAGGCATTTTTCTGTCCTATAATTTTTTCCCAATGCACCAGTGGATAAATCAGCACATCACTAAAATAAGAGGGCTTGATTTTGAAGCAGAGGCTTATGCAGGCTTTGCAGCATTTGTATTTACACTTTGGCTTGTCTTCAAAAGGCGTT
>JACMMM010000614.1 GCA_014379065.1 Saprospiraceae bacterium | reverse complement strand
TTCCTTTCGCAGTGTCAGGCAACCCCATACGGGGTTTTTAACAATTGGTTCCCATTACTATAAACAGGAATTCCCTACGGGAAACAATATGCACAGCAAGGGCTCAGCGGTATCGGGATTGGAATAATGCAAGGCTTAATATGCGCAGAAGAGGTTCGGTAAAGTGGATTTTCTAATCCGAATAATGCAAGTTTCTGGTCTTAATTCGTATTACTCTTAACTCCATTTACCTAGCCACAATTACCTTTTGGGTAAAAACCCCATCGTGCCCCCAAATTTTCAAAAAATACACGCCGCCGCTAAGACCAGAAACATCCAGCAAAACAGGATGCATTTGAAGCATTCCATGCTTCAAGATCTTGCCTTGGGTGTCATAAATTTCAAACCACAAATCTTGCCCCGTTTCATTTTCGATGGTCAAATCTTGGGCGGCGGGATTGGGTGAAATCTTAATTTTCAAGGCATTTCCTCCTTTCTCCAAAGAAGTTGAATTGGTAATGCACGATGCGCCTTCTGGCGGAAGTGGCTGTTTGAAAACCCCCAAAGTGGTGGCGGTGTACATAAAGCCGTTCAGCGCAATAAAATCTTTGACCAAATCGGGGAGTGTGCTCGACATGTAGGTGAGGCCGGCACTGTTCGGCGACCAAGTCAGGCCATCGTCCAAAGATAGGTTCGTGCCAGCAAAGGAAGTGCCCATGTACACCGCATGGCAAGCGATTCTGATGGCATGAACGTCGCCTGGGGCGATCATTACCCGGTCCCAATTCGTGCCAAAATCTCTGGAACGGTATAGCCCCACATCATCCGTACCGGCGAACACAAGCGAATCGTTGGCATCCATTGAAAAAACCTGCTCCAGGTGCGCCCCGTTGCGGAAAAAGCCCGTGTTGACGCGCTCCCAAGCAGTATCTGACCATAGCATCCGGTACGCCACGCCCGTGTCGGGAAGGCTATTGATCCCGCTCGTGCCAGCAAAGAAGTAGTTTTCGTTGAAAGCAAGGCTGTATCCAAATTTGTCTTCCATCCCGTTGCGATTTTTCCAGGAAGACCATGAATTGCCCAAGTCGTTGGAGACAAAAACGCCACCGCCAAAAGTGTTGGCAAACAATTGATTCCCAATCGCTACCAGATCGTGGACAACGTGATTGGTCAGTCCAGTGTTTGCATGAACCCAACTGTTGCCATTGACGCTGCTGCGGTATATGCCCGCAGAACCTCCCCGCACCCCGGCAAAAACAAAGGTGTCGAGCGTGGCCATCGTCCACACTTGCAAGCTGTTGAAGGATGGCGTAGCGGTGGGCATCGGCGTCCAGTTTTGGCCGCCGTCTTTGCTCCTGAAAACGCCCTTATTCAGGGTTCCGCAAAAAAGGGTGTCGGCCACTTTCGCCAAGGAATAAACCGTGGCGTCTGGTAGCCCGTTGGAACATCGAACCCAAGGGGTTTGGGCATTTAATGGATTGAAAGTGAATAAAACGGATAGCTGAAAAACGAGGCGGGCAATGTTTTTCATAGATGACCCAAGTTTACAGTTTCACGATTTTACCAAGATTAACCGTTTGCTCCGGCAGTTGTAGTTTCAACACATACATGCCCGAGGCAAATGACGTAGCGGACAGTTGAAGTACCTGAAAGCCCTCTTTGAGCACAAACGATTGGTCAAGTACAATGCGGCCCTGCAAATCCATTACCTGAAGTTGGGCATTTTGAGCCAGTGTAGCGGGAATATCAAGTAACACGCTGAGTTGCTCTTGTACTGGATTCGGATATGTAGTAACTCCAAGGCCCAGTGCAGCAGGATCTTGCACAGCGGAAATGATTCCTAAATCTGTTTTTTCCAAAACCGCAGCCCCCGTGGTGCTTCCTTCAAAACCAATAAACTGCAACTTCCACACCCGGTCATTAGCTGTTTTCAAAAAGAACACACGGTCTGCATCTAAAGACCATGCCGTGCCGCTGAAGTATTTCCAGTCGTGACCAATCACATCCAACGCTGTGTGCAGGCTATCCTGATAGTCGGCATAGGCTACGGTTACGGGATCGACACCATCTGCTTCGGCTACCTTCCCACCCGGCCCCGTGAGAACCCCCGTCACATAGTAAAGGATATATTCCATGGTGCCCGGGTCCAACAATTCCGTAATATAACGACAATAGAGCAGATCGAAGCCTCCAGAAGCAGGTTCAACATCGACGACGGAATTTGTTTCGAGGTTGAAGTAGGCCAGCGTTTTGCCTGCATGGTCGGCTTTGTTGATGGTTTTGACCACTTCGTTTGTGCCGTCCAAATGTGCATATCGGAACGTATAGACACCTCCGATGAGCGATTCTATTTTGATCTTGCGATAGTCTCCGCTGCGGAGTTTTACCACATAAACCCAGTTGCCAATCACCTCTGCTGTTGGAGGATTATACGCTCCCCAGCCAAAATCGAGGGCATTGTCAGGGTCGCGGCGTTCATTGAATGCGCCATAGGCCCAAGTCTTTTCCTTGTTAAAAAGTGGATAGTCAAGGAGGCCGGCCGGATCTGGTTGGTCATTAAAATTATCGGTGAGCGCATCATAAATCTCCACCAGTGGCAAGGGTGCTCCCATGCTGCTCCCGGAACTTTCGTTGGCGAATACGCCTGCGTCTTGTTGGCCATACACCGTGAAGGCAATGTCCCAAGCGGTATTTGCCACTTGTTTTTCGGTACCGGCAGATAGGTTGACGTAGCTTTGTTTTTGATATCCCGCAGCGGTAGAAATTTTCTGCACGGTTTGAGCGGAAATTGCAACAGATAGGCATACCGCGAACGAAATCGTAGCTATTTTTTTCATGGTGAAAAGCAGTGTTGTTTGTTGGAAAAGGTGGTGGCAAAATAAGGCTTGATAAAGGAGTAAAACTACAAAATTGAGAAATATTACATGTTTATTGCGCAAAACACCTCAAATACAAATGGACGAATTGGCTCATATAGAAGTGGGGGTGCGGCATGTAATCGCAACCCCACAAAAAC
>JACMMM010000613.1 GCA_014379065.1 Saprospiraceae bacterium | reverse complement strand
GGTAGTGCTGGCTTCGGCTGGCTCCTCGATGAGCGACGCTGCCAACACCGCCCGACTCGCTTTTACAATTGGTGAAGTCGCCATTGCGGGTGGGTCGCTCCCCACGTTTTCCTACGGCCAAGGCTTCCACAACGGCGCCTTGGAAACCGTGCGCGTGACAGCGCTCGACCTTATTGAATGGGGCATAGAAGTATGGCCCAATCCGGTGGCACACACGCTTTTTCTCCAATTCAATGCTCCGTCCACGAGCGATTTTCTGAGCGCATCGATTTGGAATTTGCTCGGTCAACCCGTTTTGGGCGAACTCCGGCTAGACGATCTTTCTGAAAAAAGCATCCCCGTTGGCTCCTTAGCATCTGGGGTGTATTTGCTCCGGCTGACGAATCCTTCGGGAAAAAGTGCCGCTATTAAGTTTGTAAAAGCCGATTGATTACCAGGAGGCTGACTAAAAACATTCATTTCTCTCAAAATTTTCTAATCAACTACTGATGAAAAACTTTAAATTTCTGCTGGGGCTAGCCCTGGCCCTGGCATCTTTTTGCCTTTCTGCCCAAACGACTACTGGCTTCAACTACCAAGCCGTGATCCGCAATGCTGCCTTTGCGCCCCTTGGGAACCAAAGCGGCACCGCACAAGTGATCATCCTCAACGGAAGTACGGAAGTGTACCGCGAAAGCCATAACATCAACACCGATGCCGTGGGACTTTTCAACCTCGTCATCGGTCGCGGCACACCGATCCTTGGTAACTTTTCTTTGCTCGACTGGGGGAGCGGAAACCGTTTCGTACAATTGTCGGTGACGATTAGCGGTACGACCTACGATTTCGCACAGACCGAACTCCAGGCCGTGCCTTATGCCAAAGTTGCCGAACGTACGCTCATGCCGGGACCAACAGGTCCACAAGGCCCCATCGGTTTGACGGGTGATACAGGCCCACAAGGACCGACAGGGCTGACGGGCGCGACAGGCCCACCAGGCCCCATTGGTTTGACGGGTGCGACAGGCATACAAGGTCCCATTGGTTTGACGGGCGCAACGGGCCTACAAGGTCCCATTGGCTTGACAGGCGCAACGGGTGCACAAGGTCCAACCGGTCTGACAGGCGCAATGGGTTTACAAGGCCCCATCGGTTTGACAGGTGCAACGGGTGCAACAGGGTCACAAGGCCCGACGGGTCTTACTGGAGCAACAGGAGCAACAGGAGCAACAGGAGCAACAGGGGCCACCGGCCCGGCTGGGCCTCCCGGCCCGACCTACACAGGCGGCACAGGCATCAGCGTTGTCGGCACCGTCATTACAAATACTGGCGACACGAATGCGGGCGACGACCTGACCACCGCTTCGGTAGCGACTGGCGATGTGACTGGCGTATTCTCCAACCTCCAAATAGCGCCCAACACGGTGGGAACCAACGAGATAACCAATGAATCCATTAGAGCCGAAGATATTGTACCTGGGGTGATTCCGGCAAGTTTGTGGTCTGCAACGGGGAATAATATCACTAACACGAATACGGGAAAAGTAGGTATAGGAACGACGTCGCCACTCAGTTTGCTTTCTATCTATCACGACAACGATAGCGAGGGGGATTTTGATATTTGGCATGCTGGCTCTTCTCCGCCTTTAACCAGATTATTCAGGAGCAGGGGTACAAATGCAGCGCCACTGGCTGTTCTAAACGGAGATGGATTAGGTGTTATTTCCTTTTCGGGATATACTGGTGATAATACCTTTCATAGCGGGGCAGAAATACGCGCTCATGCCATTCAGGATTTTTCAGCCAGCCAAAACGGTGCGGAACTTTTTTTCAGAACTACTGCATTTGGGGAGCTCAGCCCAACGACCCGCATGACCATCGGCGAGAACGGCAGCGTAGGGTTTGGAGCGCACCCGTTTACGAGTGATCGTATCCAGCTGTTCAACGGGCCAGGGTCAGGGCCTTTTAGCAATATTGGCATGATCGGTGGCGGATTTATGCATGTATATGACAACTCAGGTACCATCATGTCTGAGGTCGGGATTGTAGACATGCCTGGCCTCACTAATGAACGCATGCACATTCACAACCTTATGTCAGGTGGCATCGAATTGCTGGCGTCAGGTGGCGATATTGTATTTTCAACCAGCGATCATCAACCTGTTGTGCAGATTAAACAATCGGGCGAAGTGTTGATAGACAAGGATTTCCCGAACAATGAGGCAAGGCTTCATGTAGAGAGCGATTATGATTATGCCGCTTTATTCAACAACACTAAGCCAGCGGGCAGTTTTGGATACGGTGATGCTATTCAGGCGATTACAACGGAGGATGACGGCTCATCTGCGATTTACGCTGTCAATGCTACTGCCACAGGCTTCGCCGGCGATTTTCATGGCAATGTCCGAGTGATGGGGGGCAACCTCTCCAAACCCGCAGGGTCGTTTGAAATTGACCACCCGCTCGATCCTGCCAATAAGTACCTCTACCATTCATTTGTGGAAAGCCCTGATATGCTCAATATCTACAACGGCAACATCACGACCGATGCCAACGGTTTTGCAACGATAGAACTGCCATCGTACTTCGAGGCCGAAAACATGGGTTTCAAATACCAACTTACCTGTATTGGCCAATTCGCACAAGCCATCGTAAAAGAAGAGGTCAAGGGTAATTCATTTGTCGTCCAGACCGACAAGCCCAAGGTAAAAGTGAGCTGGCAAGTGACCGGCGTTCGTCAGGATGCCTACGCAAATGCACACCGCATCGTGCCAGAAGTAGAGAAAAAGGACTACGAAAAGGGCAAGTTCCTGCACCCGGAGCTTTTTGATGCGCGCAAAGAAGACGGCATCGGCTACCGGCCTTTGCCGGCGAAGGAGGAAAGCGATGCCAAACCCGCCACAATGCATAACTGCTCGAAGCATTAGGAGAGGAAGACACGGTTGCAACCTAATAGGATAATCTGTTCTAAAAAAATGGGCCACCCCGGGTTTGGGGTGGCCCATAATCTATCTTCAAAGTCCGCATCAACCAACGCCAAACGGTATTAGCGGTAAAGTAAGACAAAACTTATTTGTCAGAATTATTTGATTTAAGCACATAGGCTGAACTAAACGCACAATATTTACAAGCCAATAATGGCATAATGCCAATGCGCATTTTCTTAGCTGTCTTATTAATTCCCGTTTTTCCAGTATTGGCTGGGTCACAGGCATTAGCCGATTTGAAATTCGAAAGGATTTCTGCGGGGTTAAGCAATCTGGCAGCCGGCCGGATTTTACAGGACAGGCAGGGCTTCCTCTGGTTTTGCACAGAGGAAGGGCTTAATCGTTACGATGGGTACACATTTAAAGTATTCAAAAAAGTATCCGGCGATTCTACTTCGCTCAATACAGATATTATCTCAAACCTGTATGAAACCAGGGACGGGAAAATATGGGCCTGCACGTACCGTGGTTTTTCGGTTTTCGACCCTTTAAGAGAACAGTTTACACACTTTGAGCTTTTGGATCATCAAGCGGGCACATGTGTATATGAAGACCTGTCCGGCCAACTATGGCTAGGCACAACTACCCATTTTTACCAACACGATCGAACAACTGGTAAAACCCAAAAAATAAACGTGCCAGGTTTGCTCCATGCCACGGCCATTGCCGGCGGCAAAAATGGCCTGTTGTGGATCTCGACTTTTAATGGTTTTTTTCGTTACGACCCTCGAACAGGACAAAGCAGGCATTATTTAATACCTACAAGCCCACATCTCCCTGCACCTACGCAGATTGTAACCATAAATGCACAGGATGACAAAGGGCGACTTTGGCTGGGGACATGGAATGCCGGTTTACACCTGTTTGATCCCGACCGGGAAAGCTTTCAAAGCTATTTCGATACAGGTAAAGAAGGATTTTCATTGAATGGCAATATCACGCTTGGCGTGGCTATTGCAGCAGACGGGAAGGTTTGGGTGGCAACCGGTGCAGGCGGCCTGGCCATCCTGAATCCGGAAACCGGATTTATTTCAATCCACAAACACTCTCCCGACGACGAGTTCTCGATACCGGGCTACTATACAAGTGATGTATATCATGACCGACAGGGCATAACCTGGGTGAGCACGACCCGCGGGATCGCCAAATTAACCACTCAAGCGTTATTTTTTGAAACCTGCAAGTTGAAAAGCCCCTGGAACAATGTCGTCAATTCAGAATTCTGGGCGCTGCATGTTGATCATGATGCTGAAATCTGGGCTGGAAATTTTAGCGGTATCTATCGTATTGATCGCCATAACGGACAAATGGAAAATTTGACCGAACGGATAACAGGTAGTACACGGCGGGGTTGCTATCCCATTTTGGAAGATGAGAAAGGTACGATATGGGTATTTTCAGATGGCATTTTTTTCAGGGTCAAGAATGTAAGGACAGGGATCAGAACCCCTCCATCAAGAAAAAAGAGCGCTCTACACTTTACAGTGGAGAAATTACCACTCACGCCATTTTCTCCCCGTGCCTGGGAGATTATTCCTATTGGAAAAAATGAATTCTGGATTGCGGGCACAGATGGCGGCATATATCGTTTTGACAAAATAACAGGTATTACGACCCGGTTTATGCCCGACAGTGTTCGCCATCGTATAAAGCCTACTTCGGTTAACTGCCTGGAAGCGCTGCCTGACGGCAGTTTTTTGGCAGGGATCCGGGACGCCGGCCTGGTCCGGTTTGATCCTGCGGACGGGTCATTTCGAAAAATTGAGATGAATCTCCCAAATCAATACACACCAGCCGTGTTAACTGCGATTTTTACGGACAGCAAGGGTCGTATTTGGATCGGAACCAGTATGGATGGATTAATTCGAACCGATTCGGGACTCGGGTCATTCCGGCAATATACGGATAAGGATGGCTTGCCAAGTTCCTGCCTCTACCAAATATTGGAGGATAATAATGGCCAGTTATGGATCCGGTCAAGAGGCGGGCTAATTCTTTTCAACCCTGAAAACGAAACTTTTATAAACTTTGGAACGGGTGAAGGACTGAGAAATCCAAACTTATTGGGTGAAATGTGTCGGGATCGAACGGGGCGTTTTTATATGGGAGATTTAGGATATTTACAGATCTTCAATCCAGCAAATGCTATTACCACCACCCATGAATTCCCGGTTTATATCACGGTCATGAAAGAAGGTGTAAACCCGCTTACACCAACGGATTGGAACAAAGATTTGCGCTTCCTCTACCATCAGAATTATATAAGCTTTGAATTTGTTGCCCTTAATTATGCAGAAACCGGATCAACGACTTACGCATATTATCTGGAGGGGCTGAACCGCCAATGGCAAGCCGTGGGCGAAAAGCGTTTTATCACCTTTGCCGGCTTGCAACCTGGGAACTACCGTTTTCGTGTGCGGGCGGCAGGCAAAGATGGCATTTGGCGAGATTGCGAGCAGGCCATTTCCTTCAAAATATCTGGCCCTTTTTGGCGCGCCTGGTGGTTTCTGGCCGCTTGTGCCTTCGCTTTAGGAGGTTTGATTTTTTACTTTTACAAACTGAAAATCAACCGCTTGCGAGCAGAAATTGCCATTCGGAACAGCATCGCCCAAGATTTGCACGATGATGTGGGCAGTACCCTGAGCGGCGTGAACGTATTCAGCACCCTTGCGCTCCAAAAGTTGAAAGCGCAACCCGAGGCTGCTGCTGCATTGCTGGCGCAGATATCTCAAAAAACAACCGCGATGTCCGATGCTATGAGCGATATTGTGTGGAGTATCAATCCTAAAAATGACAGCGTGCAAGATCTGATCGTTCGCATGAAAGAATATGCCGCCGAGATGCTTGAATCCCGCGACATCCGATACAAGTTTTCAATAGATAAAAAATTGTTGGCCCAAAAACTGCCGCTCGGGCTGCGCAAAGATTTATACCTCATTTTCAAAGAGGCTATCAACAACCTTTCCAAATATTCGGAGTGCCAAACCGCTAAAATCGCAATTGTCTTGACCCAAAAACAATTGGTAATGGTGGTTGCTGACGATGGAAAGGGGTTTGACGAAACAACGGTACGGGCAGGCAATGGGTTGGCAAACCTGCGTGCCCGGGCAGCCAAACTGGGTGGTCAAATGGAGATTATCTCGAAAATTGGCGTCGGTACCACCATGCGCTGTACCCTACCCATCCCCTAAATTCGGGATGGCGCGGGCTGGAAAAAAGGCGGATGTTTGCAGTTCAAATAAAAAGTAAATGCCGATCCGAGTCCTAATCTACGAAGACAACGAAACCATGCGCTCAGGGTTGATCGGGTTGCTGGCATACTCCCCCGAGCATGAGGTGGTGGGCGCCTTTGGCAATTGTGCCGAGGTAGAAAAACACCTCTATGAGCTCCGCCCCGACGTGGTTTTGATGGACATCGAAATGCCTGAAGTAGACGGCTTGGAAGGCATCCGTCGAATCCGAAAAATTGACAACGCCCTGAAAATCATCGTATTGACCGTGTTTGACGACAACAAAAATGTGTTCGACGCGGTATATGCAGGGGCCAACGGTTACCTCCTGAAAAAAACAGTTTCCAAGCGAATTTTTGAAGCCATCGAAGAAGCACTGGCCGGAGGTGCGCCTATGAGCGCGGGGATCGCCAGCACGGTTTTGAAACTTTTAGCCGGAAAAAAGCCAGATAAAGAATACCCGCTCACGATCCGTGAACGGGAGATATTGGCCTCCCTGGTCAATGGCAACAGTTACAAAATGATTGCCACGGAGCTCGGCATATCGCTTGAAACGGTGAAAACGCACATCAAAAACGTGTACGACAAGTTGCAGGTGCATTCTCAAACAGAGGCTGTATCGAAAGCCCTCCGCGACAGGATTGTATAGAGCCTACCGACATTTCGGGATTGTACGGCCATGCTGGATGCCCCAACCTTTGTGGCATCTTAAAATCAACAATCCTTACCAAAATGAGAAACACTCAAATTTTCATCTTATGCTTCGGCTGGCTCGTGCTGACCCAAGCCAATGTGCTCTCTGCACAAAAAACCGCCACGTGGATAGGTGGCTTCCCAGGCCAGGAAACCAATTGGGCCTGCGCCCGAAACTGGAGCCTTAACAAGGTGCCTGATGCCAATTGCCACGCCGTCATTCCGATGCTTCTGAACGGGAAAAAAAATTACCCCGTGCTCTCCGCTCCCGATCAGGAGGTTTACAGCCTTGTGATTGAAACACACGCCGAACTTACCATTTTGCCGAGCGGCGAGCTCAACATCCTGGGCTTGAGCCCTTATGACAAACCATTTTGGAATGCTGGCGCGCTCTTTTTGTCCGGCAAACTGTTAATTCCCAAGGAGGTGCCCGATTCCATGGCCAAACGTTAAAATTCTTTTCTAACTTTTAATGCCGAATAGCATGAAATATCTCCATCTTTTCCTCCTGTGCTTCGGGGGGCTTGCTGCACAAGCCCAACAACTCCGACCAGATGTGCTGGCTTCTGCCGGCACTTCCATGAGCAACGCGGCCAACACCGCCCGGCTCAGTTTCACTATCGGCGAGGTCGCCATTCAGGGCCAGTCGCTGCCCACTCTCTCCTACGGACAAGGCTTCCACAACGGAGCGCTTCAAACTGTGCGGGTAACGGAACTCGACTTGGTCGCTTGGGGCATCGAAGTATGGCCCAATCCCGTGGGGAACACCCTTTTTCTCCAATACACGCCGCCAGCCACAGGTGACTTCCTGACCGCCTCGGTCTGGAACTTGCTCGGCCAAGCGGTTTTGGGAGCATTCCGGTTGGACGATCTGTCTGAAAAAAGCATTCGCGTGGAGTCTCTGCCTTCCGGAGTTTATTTGCTCCGGCTGACTGATTCTTCAGGGAAAAGTGCTGCCATTAAGATTGTTAAAGCCGGTTGACCCCCTCGGAACGCCATTTTACGAAACCACCATTTCTCGCAAAAATTCAACATCAACAACTTATGAAAAACTTTAAATTCCTGTTGGGGCTTATCCTGGCTCTCGCACCCTTTTTCCTTTCTGCCCAAACAACGGGCTTCAATTACCAAGCCGTCATTCGGGACGCAGCCTTCGCACCCCTTGGAAATCAGAACGGTACGGCGCAACTGAGTATCTTCAACGGCAGCACGGAAGTGTACCGCGAAAGCCACAATATCAATACCGATGCTGTCGGACTTTTCAACCTCGTTATCGGTCGCGGCACGCCGATCGTCGGCAACTTTTCCCTGCTCGACTGGGGCAGTGGCAACCGTTTTGTGCAAGTTTCGGTGACTATTTCTGGAACGACCTATGACTTTGCACAGAGCGAACTCCAGGCCGTGCCGTACGCCAAAGTGGCCGAGACCACGCTCATGCCGGGACCGGCTGGCCCTCCTGGTGAAACAGGCCCACAAGGCCCCATCGGTTTGACGGGCCCGCAAGGACCCATCGGTTTAACGGGCTCGCAAGGACCCATCGGCTTGACAGGTGCGCAAGGCCCGATCGGTTTAACGGGCTCGCAAGGACCCATCGGTTTAACGGGCTCGCAAGGACCCATCGGCTTGACAGGTGCGCAAGGCCCGATAGGTTTAACGGGGCTGCAAGGCCCTATTGGCTTGACAGGTGCGCAAGGCCCGATTGGTTTAACGGGGCTGCAAGGCCCCATCGGCTTGACAGGGCCGCAAGGCCCGATTGGCCTTCCTGGCCCTACATATTCCGCTGGCCCAGGCATCAACATTACCGGTACAGTCATTACCAACACAGGAGATATTGATCCTTCAAACGACCTTACGAACTCCTCGGTAGCGGCTGGCGATGTAACGGGCACTTTCTCCAATCTCCAAATTGCCGCCAATGCGGTGGGCACCAACGAAATAGCCAATGGCTCTATCGGAGCGGCAGACATTGCGCCGGGCGTGATTCCAGCCAATGTGTGGGCCGTGACTGGCAATGACATCCACAATACAAATACTGGCAGAGTAGGTATTGGGCGCATCCCAACTGTAAATAACATGAAAGCCGAAGTGGGCGGCGGGCTTGGAATTTTCGATGCTCCAGGCCGTCAAGCTATCATTTCCTTTAACACTGATCCCGACGGCATCAACGATCTGTTTCACATGAATGATAATGGGCCTGGAGGCAAATTCCACATACACGCGACTCAAAGTGCAGGTTTGGAAATGGTGACCAATGGAGGTGATATGGTATTCACGCCAATCTCTGCAGATGTACCTGGTGCAATACACCTGCGCGGCGATAATGGGGCGGTCGGGTTCGGAATACGGCCACGAAACGGTATTTCCGACCGCATTCAATTGGGTAATAATCTGGGAGGTCTCGATAACAATATTGGAATGATTGGCGGTGGGTTTATGAATGTTTATGATACGGCAGGTCTCTTTATGTCGGAAATTGGCCTCATGGATCTCACTGATGATGCCCTTGAACGCCTCCATATCCACAAACATGGGCCAGGCGGAATCGAACTGCTGGTCGAAGGTGGCGATATTATGTTTTCTACCAACGATCTCCAACCCGTTATGCAAATAAAAAAATCCGGCGAGATACTGATTGACAGGGAATTTCCCAACCACGAAACTCGGCTGCACGTTGAAAGCGACTATAATTATGCCGCTTTGTTCAATACCAGCCTGCCTGTATTCGATGCCGATTTCCACGACGGTATCAGGGCTTATACAACCGACGATGCAGGCTCCGCTGCGGTTTATGCCGAAAATATAACTGCCACAGGCTATGCGGGGTTCTTTGGAGGCGATGTCCACGTGAACGGCAATTTTTCAAAATTAGGTGGAACGTTCAAAATTGACCACCCGCTCGACCCTGCCAATAAATACCTCTATCACTCTTTTGTGGAAAGCCCTGATATGCTCAATATCTACAACGGCAACACCACAACTGATGCCAATGGTTTTGCTACGGTAGAACTGCCATCGTATTTCGAGGCCGAAAACATGGATTTCAAATACCAACTTACCTGCATCGGCCAATTTGCGCAAGCCATTGTAAAAGAAGAAGTCAAGGGCAACTCATTTGTTGTCCAGACCGATAAGCCTAAGGTGAAAGTAAGCTGGCAAGTAACGGGCGTTCGCCAGGATGCCTACGCAAATGCCCATCGCATCGTGCCGGAAGCAGAGAAAAAGGACTACGAAAAAGGTAAATACCTATGCCCCGAACTTTTTGGTGCGCGTAAAGAAGATGGCATTGGTTACCGCCCTTTGCCTGCGAAGGAGAAAACCGAAACCAAACCTGCCATAATGCATAACTGCTCGAAGCATTAGGAGACTAAAATGCCGTACTGGTTCATAGCCATGCTATTTTTATAGTTGGCAAATTGGTATCGAGCTCTTGTTTCAAAGCTTTCAATAAATCTGGTAGCTTATCATCAACCTGCTCCTTCCGAGATTCTTGCTCGATGGCCGATGCCAACGCAGCCGAATCTGCGCTTCATCGCCGTCGCAGAAATCACGGAGGAAGGCGAGGTCTATACCGGCGACTTTAGCCGCAGGATACCTGTGCACTCCTGCGACTAAAGTCGCTTCAAAACTTAGAAAACAACTCCAGAAAATCATCCTTCCGGTTCCGGGCCACGCTAACAGTAGCCCCATCCTCCATTACGACATAACCACCATCAGCACGTACAAACTGTCGGATCTGGTGCATATTAATAAGGTGAGAATTATGCACCACATTGCTGAAGCTGCGCAACAATGCCAATGTGATAGTGCTCCAAACGGCTATAGATGAGCCGTCTTTTCGGAACGATAGTTTTGCACAAATTGGCAGTCGGCGGGGAACTGTGGTAAGCATTCGAAATTAGTTTTCCACGCCTTCAACCCGGAGGAGGTTTTCGGATAGGCTCTAAACATCACATTTAGTAATTTTAGCAGCCCTTGCTGATGCATATCAGCAAGGGCCTTTTTTTGCTTAAAAAACATTTTAGTCTTGTCTAAAAATAAATACTACCTTTGCTGAAACTTTTAAGAATATATCCAATCCTATCAAGCTGCTGAACATCCCCAAATAAGCAAATCTTCAAATCAACAATCCCACCATGAATGCTCTCCTCACCACCTCTGCCGAGGAAAACTATCTCAAAGCCATTTTCAAAATTGCCGAGAAAGAGCCCGGCGTCGTGCTCACCAACGCACTCGCCGCTGAAATGGGCACCTCAGCAGCCTCGGCTACGGATATGCTCAAGCGTTTGAGCGACAAGCAATTGGTGGCCTACGAAAAATATCGTGGGGTCACGCTCAGCGAAACGGGCAACCGCCTCGCCACCGCCCTAATCCGCAAGCATCGGCTCTGGGAAGTTTTCCTCGTGGACAAGCTCGGATTCGCTTGGGACGAGGTACACGACTTCGCAGAGCAACTTGAACACATTCAGGGCGAAACCCTAACCGAACGCCTCGACAATTTCCTCGGGCATCCCCGATTCGATCCGCACGGCGATCCCATCCCCGATGCGCAAGGTAAATGGATGCGCCGCACCCAAACCCGTCTCCTTACCCTCAGCCCCGGTCAGCGTGGCATCGTGACGGGTGTGGACGATCATTCCCCCACTTTTCTGCAATACCTCGCCGAACTCGGACTCAGTCTCGGGGCCGAACTTGAAGTATTGGAGCGCACCGCTTACGACCAGTCCGCCAAAGTCCGCATCGGCGAACGTGAAACCGTATTGAGCGAGAAGGTGGGCCAAAACTTATTTGTCAGAATTATATGAATCCAAATGAGGTGTCATCCCCGAGGCACTAGCGGGTGACAACTCTGAACAACACATTGATAATCATCGGATAGTATGAAAAACAAACAGACAATCCCCCCCGTTTCAAAAGACATACGACACGGCGCTCAATCACTTTCCGAAGTACACAGCACAGTCGAAACCAACGTCAAGGGCAATGCCTTGAAACGACTTTTTGCCTTCATGGGCCCCGCCTATCTGGTCAGCGTGGGCTACATGGATCCCGGCAACTGGGCCACAGACCTCGCCGGGGGAAGCCGTTTTGGATATTCCCTGCTGTGGGTACTGCTCATGTCGAACCTCATCGCATTGCTCCTGCAAAGCATGTGCGCAAGGCTGGGAGTGGTAGCGCAGCGCGACCTTGCGCAAGCGAGCCGCGAACTTTACCACCCTGCCGCCAATTTTTTCAATTACATCCTGGCCGAAATCGCCATTGCAGCCTGCGACTTGGCTGAGGTAGTGGGCATGGCTATTGGCCTCCAGTTGTTGTTTGGAATACCACTCTGGTGGGGCATGGCCATTAGCGTATTGGATGCTTTCTTGATTTTGTTCCTGATGCAATTGGGCATCCGAAAGTTAGAAGCATTCATACTCGCTTTGGTGCTGATAATCGGCGTTGCCTTTGGAATCCAAATGTTGCTGGCAAAGCCTGATCTGAGCGAAGTGGTGGTAGGTTTTGTGCCGAGCATCCCAAACACAGAGGCTCTGTTCATCGCCATCGGGATCATTGGCGCGACGGTCATGCCGCACAATCTGTACCTCCATTCCGCCTTGGTGCAATCGCGCAAAGTGTCACGCACGGTGGAGGGGCTCAAGCGGGCCATTAAATACAACATCATTGACTCAGCCATCGCGCTTAATCTCGCGCTGTTTGTCAATGCAGCCATTTTGATCCTCGCAGCGGCAGTTTTTTTCAAAAACGGTTACGACGGCGTGTCTGAAATACAAGACGCACACCGGTTGCTCGAACCGCTTTTGGGTAAAAGTTATGCCCCCATCTTGTTCGCAATAGCCCTCATCGCAGCCGGGCAAAGCAGCACGGTGACGGGAACTTTGGCTGGCCAAATCATAATGGAAGGTTACTTGGACCTGCGTATCGCGCCTTGGCTACGGCGCATCATTACGCGTTTACTCGCAGTGATACCGGCCATTCTGGTCGTTACGATCATGGGAGAAAGCGCCACCGGCGATATGCTGGTATTGAGCCAGGTTATTCTGAGCATGCAATTGGGTTTTGCCATCATCCCACTGCTTCATTATGTGAGCGATAAAAGCCGCATGGGCCAATTTGCCATCGGCTTTTGGGCTAAATTAGGGGGCTGGGTCAGCGCTTCGATCATTGTAGCACTCAACATCTGGCTGGTAGGCGAAAAGGTAATTGAATGGGCGACGGATGGGCACTGGGCAGTGCAGTTTGTAGTTGTTCCGGCGCTGCTTTTTTCTTTGGGGATGTTGTTGTACATCACCTTGAAACCTCTGGTGGCAAAACGTTTGCCACAGGAAAAAATCTATTTACCCCATGGTGCTTTCAAAGGAATTGAAGCACTTCAAGCTCCTGAATATCATGAAATTGCGATTGCCCTCGACTTTTCTACTGCTGACCAAAAAACCGTGGAACACGCACTGCACATCGGTGGGAAGTCAGCCAATTATTTCCTATTTCATGCGGTAGAAACGGCAGGAGCCTGGGTAATGGGCAACGAAATCCAGGACTTGGAGACCAATTCGGACGTTCAAAATTTAGAGCGTTACGCCACCTCGCTCCGCGAACTCGGCTACTCCTGCGAGGCATTCATCGGCTACGGCTCTGCTAAAAAAGCCATCCCGCTTTTGGTCAATGAAAAAGGAGCTGACTTGCTCGTGATGGGCTCGCACGGCCACCAAGCGTTTAAAGATTTGATCTTTGGCACTACGGTGGGCGCGGTGCGCCATGCGGTGAATATTCCGGTGCTTATAGTGCGGTGATGTACCCCGGAACTCCGTTCCGTGGGTATCGCATTGGATGCCTCGGAACGGAGTTCCGGGATACAAAAAAGCCCTTCCGGGGGGAATCGGAAGGGCAGATGTTTCCAAATGGCTTTTGCCACGCTCGCCGGAGAAGCAGCTTGGCTTCCCGGCGATCAATGGCAATAAGGGTTGACTGGTTTAATGGAGTGGTTTCAAAAGGCAATTTCAGGGTATTCACTTGCAGCGGGGGCACCTCTTTCCTCTTGTTCAGGGATTATACAAAGTGCGTTCTCAATCAGGGGGTTTTAGGTGT
>JACMMM010000612.1 GCA_014379065.1 Saprospiraceae bacterium | reverse complement strand
CGCCGTTTTTTTGAACATCCAGCAAGTAGATTGAAATAACACCTGGGTTCTGCAATTTTATCTTGTCCCAGTTGGCAGTCAAAGCCGCTTGGTTGTCAATAAACCAGTACCCATTGCCGAGCATTTTTTGGCTGGTTTTCAGTTCGTCGTAATGTTCGCCCCATAAGCTTGGGTTTCGAATTTTGTTGGCGGGACCTTCATACTCTAAAAATGGCTGCCCAAGGGTACAAGTGATTGCCCCATTGGAAAAAACTGCGTCGGGTGCAGTAGGCTTGTTCAGAAGCGGAGCAGTTGTCGTGCGACCTTCTTGTGTGTTGCCGAGCATTTGAAGGTAAAACACGCCCTCTCCCATGTACTGATTCAAGGTATTGGAGGCTGAAGGGTTTTCCGATACACTGGAACAGTGTGCGTCGCCCATAGGAGGCACTACCCAACGGCCTTCGAGGTTGATCACTGAATCAATTTTTGCAGGGGCTTTTTTGCTTAGGAGGCCATTGCTTGTGTACCATGTAGCGGCGACGAAACCTTTGCCATCGTACCATTGGCCGTTTTGGAATGCGTAGTTTTTCCCCGCCGTTTGGGCCAGCATAATTTGGCTAAAAAGGCAGAAAAGTAAAAAGGAAGGAAGTATCCGTTTCATTTCAAGATGTTGACTTTGAATGGATTAAGTAAAATTATTCAAAAAAAGAGATGCAAAAGTAGGCAGCCTCCCGCCAAATAGGGTAGAGGTTAACATACTATTGGTAAAACCACAAAACAGAAAAATTCAAAACAGGAAAATATAAAACTGTAGAATGCGCTAGGCCCTTCAAACTATCTTCGCCCCATGCGCTACGACGTAATCATAGCAGGCGGAGGAATCGTTGGCCTCGCCACCGCCTTGCAATTGCAGCGACAAAGGCGCAATTTACGCATTGCCGTGCTTGAAAAAGAAAGCCAAGTTGCTGCCCATCAAAGCAGCCGCAACAGTGGTGTTATCCACTCGGGCATCTACTATCGCCCTGGGAGTCTCCGCGCTACCAATTGCAAGCGAGGCTACGATTTGCTGCTTCACTTTTGTAAAGAAAATGGCATTCAGCATGAGGTTTGTGGAAAAATCATTGTCGCTTCTGTGGAAAATGAGCGAGAACCACTGGACAAAATATTCCAACGAGGCGTGGAAAACGGCTTAGTTGGAATCCGAAAGATCAGCGCGGCTGAAGCCATCGAAATAGAGCCAAACGTTCGTGCCGTGGAAGCTGTATGGGTGCCACAGGCAGGTATCGTGGATTATGGCACAGTGGCACATAAATACGCCGAGATTTTTCAGGCCAATGGCGGGGAAATATTTGTAAATCAAAAAGTTGTGGCAATAAACGAAACGAAGGACGCGATCATAATAGAGACGAAAGGAGATGGTGGAGAGCCTTCTGAAGGCACTCGGGAGACTTCTTTCTTTGTCAATTGCGCGGGCCTCTATTCCGATCATGTTGCCAGCCTCACAGGGGAGAAACTCAATGTCAAAATCATCCCATTCCGGGGAGAATATTATGAGCTTAAGCCCGAATCAGAACACCTTGTACGCAACCTCATTTACCCGGTGCCCAATCCGAATTTTCCCTTTCTCGGCGTCCATTTCACGCGTATGATCCATGGGGGCATAGAGGCTGGCCCCAATGCGGTGCTGGCGTTTCGGCGTGAAGGATATTCGCGTTGGGAATTGAATGTCAGTGAGTTGGGCGAGACGCTGGCATTCCCCGGATTCCAAAAAATTGCCCGAAAATTTTGGCGCGAGGGCTGGGCCGAAATGCAGCGCAGTTATTCCAAAGCCCATTTTGTTCGCGCACTCCAACGGCTCGTGCCAGCCATTCGACCGGATGATGTGGTGCCTGGTCGCTCTGGGGTACGCGCCATGGCCTGCGATCGGGACGGCAACCTGCTGGACGATTTTCTAATTCTTGAACGATCCCGCATTCTTAATGTTTGCAATGCACCCAGCCCCGCGGCCACGGCTTCGCTGGCAATTGGGGAGACGCTGGCAGGGCAGTTGATAAAGATGATTGGGTGATCAAGCATTATTGGATTGATGAACGTTGATGGAGTCCTTGATGATTGATATATGCTCACAGTTCGAACTTCTGAACATTGGCGACCTGAAAAGGAATACAGCTTCCACGTCTTGCTCCACGAGATGCTGGGTGTAGATTATTGTGTTGAATATCATATGGGTAATGAGCATATTCTTCGCTTGCCAAACGGTAGAGAATTGAGCATTGAAGACTGGTTTTCTAAACTTGAATCTTCTGATCTACATGCTTTTCAAAACAAGTTTTCAGGAAGCTGGCTTCCAAATCCCCAAATCCCCAAATCCCCAAATCCACCTTTTCCCGATTTCTTCGCAGCCACCTTTTATATGCTCACCCGTTGGGAGGAAACAAATCCCAAAATAGCACGCGATATCCATGGCCGGTTTCCCGCAAACCAGTCGCTGTCTTGGAAACAGGGCTTCCTCCATCGCCCGGTGGTGAATGAATGGGCCGATTTGCTTTGGGAGGCACTCGTCCGGCTCGGCTGGCATGGTGAACGTAAGCAGCGAAAATTTCAAATTTCCATGAGCTGCGACGTTGACCATCCCCGGCTCTGGTGGTCAGCAGCCGAACGGGGAAAGACTTTGGCAGGAGCAATCTTTAAGCGCAGCGATTTACAAGAGGCATGTTATTGGCTCAAAAATCATATTTTCAGAAAAAATGACCCCTACGATGTGTTTGACGAATGGCTTGACCTTTTTGAAAAAAACAATATCACTGCCCAGTTCAATTTCATAGGAGAAAGGCCGCGTTCCAGTGATTGCTGGTATCCCCTTCGACATCCGTTCGTGAAAAATTTGATGGCAAAAATTACCAAACGAAGTCAAAAGATTGGATTCCATCCCAGTTATGAGGCTTTTGACAATCAAGAGGTTTTTAACCGGGAATTGACCTCACTCCAGAAAGTTTCTCCTGTCGATATTACCGCTGGCCGCCAACATTACCTTCGTTTTGCGGCACCCAAAACCTGGCAAATGTGGGAGATTGCAGGCTTGAAGGAAGACAGCACTTTGGGATATCCCGAAGCCGAAGGATTCCGGTGTGGCATCTGCCATGATTTTCCGGTGTTCGATACTGAGCAACGAAAAATGCTCAAGTTGCGCGAAAAGCCGCTTATTGCAATGGACGTAACACTCGCGCAATATCGCTGTTATACTCCGGAACAAGCCTCCGAAAAACTTGCGCAACTTCGCAGTGTAGTTGAAAAACACGGCGGGGATTTCACACTCCTCTGGCACAATTCCTCTTGGAACACACCCTTTTGGGCAGCGTGGAAATCAGTGTTTCTTGATTTTTTGAGTCGCTAATTTATTTATTTTCAATATGTTACATCTTGTTCATAGGCTACTGCCCCCTCCTTCGCCAAGGCTACGGCGGGTAAAACTGCTACTGCTACTGCCCCTACCCTTATTTTCCCAAACATCCGGCATCCCCCTTCAATCCCCATCCTATCCAATACTCGACCGTTTGGAAATCCTGAGTGGCGTAGAGAGTACTATCCACCCGGAGTTAAAATGCTTTAACCGGCGTGACGCAGCCATTTATGTGCTAAAACTGGATTCTTTGGCGCAAAACCGACTTTCTAACCGTGATCGTACAGATATTCAATACATATTAGATGATAACAACGAATGGTTGGCGGATACGAGCCGTTTCTTACGCCATAGCTCGAGGAGGGGGTTGCTGAAATATTTTTACCAGACGCCCGCCAATTTTTTTGAGGTCAACACCCGATATTTTAAATTGCGGGCCAATCCAATGTTCAACTTTCAACTGGGCCGTGAACAAGGCGACAGTGCAATGATTTTTCAAAACCAGCGCGGTTTTGAGGTGCGTGGTGAAGTAGACCGAAGGTTGTTTTTTTATACCAATCTGGTGGAAACGCAGGCCCGTTTTCCGCACTATGTTTCCCAGCGTGTGGGCGAATTTTTAGCAGTGCCAGGGGCGGGTTTTTTCAAAATTTATAATAGCCAACTCTTTGATAGTCAAAGCGGTTACGATTACAATGTAGCCACAGCTTACCTTGGTTTTCAAGCCACGCGACATTTTGGTATCCAGATTGGGCATGGCAAGCATTTTATAGGTAATGGGTACCGCTCCATGCTGTTGTCGGATTTTGGTGCGCCCACCTTTTTCCTGAAGCTGGACACAAGAGTATGGAAGTTTCATTACCAAAATCTGTTCCTCGAGCTTAGCCCTGTATCGCAGATAAATATACCCGATGGAACAATCCTGCCCAAAAAGTATGCTGCTATTCACTATTTGAACTTCAAGATTACGCCCCGGCTGGCCTTTGGCTTTTTTGAGGCCACGGTATTCAACCGAAGCCGTCAGTTTGAGTTTCAATACCTCAATCCCGTCATTTTTTACCGAAGTGTGGAGGGTATGATCGGCAGCCCGCCATTCCGGAAGGAACGCATCCATGGCTCTCCGTCTCCCCGCAAGACCGACGCTCACGCTCGAGGCGGCGCGGATCGCGCTGTCCGCGAGCGAAGCCGAGGCCAACGGAAACGGCTGG
>JACMMM010000611.1 GCA_014379065.1 Saprospiraceae bacterium | reverse complement strand
TTTACAAGATGAACAGGATAGTTTTTTTAAATATGGAGACAGAAAATCCTGCTTATCCTGCTCATCCCTGCCTACCGGGAGGCAAGCTGTCAAAAAAATTAACGCGTAAAAATACGCACCATGTCTTCCCCGACTTGAAATTGCTCCATCAAAACAGCATGGTGGGGAACTTGCGGCGCCATTACACCATCCAGCAAACTCCGACTGTTATGCAGCACCCGGATTTCGTCCCAATGACCGGTTTCCACAAACTGGTTCAACAGATTTGCCCCGCCTTCTACGAGCAGTGTGGCGCGGTTATCCAGTTTCAAATCTTCTAAAAGATTGGCAATCAAAACTTTGCCTATGACGGGGATAAAGCTCGTCTGGGTAAAATGAGCGAGTTTGGACGTATTCCCGTACACCCAAGTTTCGGTGGAATCATCAAAAAGATGATGGCTGCTCGATATTTTCCCTTGGATATCGAACACGATACGTAGCGGTCTTTTTCCAAAATAATGGCGTACATCAAGACGGGGATTGTCGAGTAGGGCCGTATTTGTGCCTACCAAAATCGCATCGCATTCGGCCCGCCAACGGTGTACAAGTCGCAAGGCTGCCGGGCTTGAAATGGCCGTCCGCTCAGCTTTTTTTCCTAAAAAACCATCGCCAGACTGCGCCCATTTCAAAATGATGCGCGGTCGCTGTTCATTTATCCAAGTGAAAAAAGCACGATTGAGCCACCGCCCTTCTTCTTCTAAAATGCCTTCAGTCACTTCAACACCCGCCTTTTTCAATTTGGTCAAGCCTTTTCCGGCCACGAGTGGGTTGGGATCGGTGTTGGAAATCACTACACGGGGTATTTTTTGTGCTAAAACCAAGTCGGTGCAGGGCGGGGTTTTGCCAAAATGGGAGCAAGGCTCGAGGTTGCAAAACAGGGTAGAGTAGGGGATATGCGATTGATTCTCAGGGAGAACACTCTGTAAACAATTTACTTCTGCATGGGCCTCTCCCCAGCGCTGGTGCCAGCCTTCGCCAATGATTTTGCCTTCATACACCAACACCGCTCCTACCGTTGGGTTGGGCGAGACGTTCCCAGCGCCATTCCGGGCGAGTTGGAAACATCTTCGCATGAAAAGTTCATCGTTCATGGCTGCTCGTTTCCAACAGGGTCTCCATTTCCAGTTGCAACCTTTTTGCTTCCCAAGCTGCCTTTTGGGCGAAGTCTTCACCAGCAGAGGCATACAGTATGCTTCGAGAGGCGTTGACGAGTAACCCGCAGTCTCGATTCATACCATGTTCGCAAATGGTCGCCAGATCGCCCCCTTGTGCACCGACACCAGGCACAAGCAAAAAATGGTCTGGCGCGATTTCGCGTACTCGGATGAAAGCCTCAGGATGCGTGGCACCGATCACGAACATGAGGTTTTCAGGCGTTCCCCAGTCTTGAGTTCGGTGCAAAACCTTTTCCCAGAGTGATTGGCGGGAGTCTTCGAGCCAGTCGCGCTGGAAGTCATTGCTGCCTTGGTTGGAGGTAAGCGCCAACACAATGGCCCATTTGCCTTCGAAGCTCAAAAAAGGGCCGACGCTGTCTTCACCCATATACGGCGCAACGGTGACGGCATCGCAACCAAGTTGCTTAAAAAAGGCTTCGGCATACATACGGCTGGTGTTTCCGATGTCGCCCCGCTTTGCGTCTGCGACGATAAAGTGCTGGTCTCCAATGTATTCAACCGTGCGGGCAAGTGTGTTCCAACCGCTTGGCCCCAAGGCTTCGTAGAAGGCTACATTAGGTTTGTAGGCAACACACAGATCGCGTGTTGCGTCAATAATTTGGCGGTTGAACTCAAAAACGGGGTCTTCCGAATCCAGCAAATGCGGCGGAATTTTGGCCAATTCCGTGTCTAGGCCGACGCAGAGGAAGGTTTTTTTGCGAAATATTTCGGAAACGAGGGTTGCGCGATTCATAATGCAAAGGTAGGGAGATTGCACTTGCTGTTTTCAGTTTTACCCATTGAAGTCTGCCTGTCTTTAGCGTACGTTTGGCCTTTTGAAAAATAAAATACCTTGAAAAGTGTTTGCTCATCGAAGCAGAAAAACGAAGATCATTGTTTGCCACTAATTTCACTAATTCGCACTAATTTGAAGGTTTCTGACAGAATTAGTGTAGATTCGTGTAATTAGTGGCTGCTTTAAAACCTATTAATCAAATTCAATTTCAATGCAAAAATTACTCTTATTACTGGTCATTCTGGGCGTTTTCAAAACATCCATCCGTGCCCAAGAAACGCCCAATCCTGGGCCCGTTACGGAAGGCACGATTCGTTATCTCGTGACGCACAACTGGACGAAAAAGCTGGCCGCACTTACCTATATGAGCAAACAGCGCAAAGAACGCGCGGCCTACATGTGGGGAAGCCGCTCAGAATGGCACGAATACACCCTTTTGCATTTCGATTCCACGCAGACGAAATATGTTGAGTCCGAAGAACGTGCTGAACCTGACGATGCGGGCTACTCTTGGCGTAAAGACGTTTTTTTTACCAAGCGCGATTTTGCCCAAAACACGCTTAGCGACGCGCTCACTTTGCAAGGGAAAACCTATCTGGTGCAGGATTCCCTGCAATGCCAGGACTGGAAAATCCTGAACGATCTGAAAGAGGTGGCTGGCCACCTTTGCATGAATGCCAGTTGGGAAGACACGCTCAAACAGCAAAAAATAGTGGCCTGGTTTGCACTTGACATCCCATCGAGTGGAGGTCCTGAGCGGTTGTGCGGCCTTCCTGGCCTCATTCTCGAAGCCGACGTGAACAATGGCGCTATGATCGTGTCTGCCAACCGCATTGAAGCAAAAAAATTAACTACAGAACTGGCTTTGCCCAAAAAATTAAAGGGTAAAAAAGCAACCGAAGCCGAATATCGGGTAGCGCTCAAAAAAGTCATTGACGACCATGTGAAAGAGGAACAGCCTTATTTTTGGGATATTAGGTATTGAGTTGGACACTGGATGTTGGACATTGGACATTGGATGTCGGACATTTTATTGACCTTTGTGCATACTCATTGGGGTGTTCGCCTTTGTGCGGACTGAGATTACACCCATCGAACTTGCCCAAGTAATTTTGGGTAAGGAACTGAGACGGGGTAGTGGCATCACTACGCTTCCGAAGCCCCTTTGGAATGCGGATGTTTCACTTATTTCTTGTGTATCAATGTATTACCTTGTTATTTCATTCGCCTCAAGTCAGCGGAGGCAGATGCTGGGTGCAGTTGGTTTGAATTGCGTCATGTTGTTATTCTCCCTTTCCCTTTCCTCCCAAACCGACACCACCGATCACCGATCACCGATCACCAATTCACCATTCCACCAATCACCAATAATCCAATTAACCGAAGTAGTCGTACAAGCCACCCGGGCTGACGCCAAAAGCCCAGTGCCGCACTCCAATTTCTCGGCAGAAAAAATTGCCCAGCAGTACCATGCTCAGGACATACCCTATCTGCTTTCCGCGGTGCCCTCTCTGGTGGAAACCTCTGATGGAGGGGTCGGGACGGGCTACACTGGTTTGCGCATCCGAGGGAGCGACCCCACCCGTATCAATGTGACGATCAACGGAATACCCTTTAACGACGCAGAAAGCCAGGGCGTTTATTGGGTGGATTTGCCTGATTTGGCCTCTAGTGCCGCTGAAATCCAGGTGCAGCGTGGTGTAGGCACCAGCACCAATGGGGCAGGGGCTTTTGGCGCAAGCGTTAACCTAAACCTTTCAAATATTGAGGGCGAACGCTTTGCCACACTGAGCAATACCATTGGCTCATTTGGCACCCGAAAGCACTCGCTTCAAGTTGGTACTGGACTGATGGGTACAGGACAAGGAAAAATGGCTTTTACGGCACGCGCGTCGAATATTCACTCCGATGGATATGTTGATCGCGCTAGTGTCAATATGAATGCGCTGCACTTGAGTGCGGCCTATATTGATGACAACCAATCGGCCCAGGTTCATCTGCTTTCTGGCCAAGAAATCACCTATCAGGCTTGGAACGGCCTTCCTGCACAATACATTGACAATGAAAGCCTTAGAACCTTCAATACAGCAGGAATTGAACGAACAGGCTCCCCTCACCCCACTCGCTGATGGGTCGCGCCGGGTG
>JACMMM010000610.1 GCA_014379065.1 Saprospiraceae bacterium | reverse complement strand
TTTATCAGGCTGTCGGCGATGGTCGTCCATATTCCGGAAGCGGTCTTTATTTGAATCAGCCCCGCATCTAATCCGGGGCTGTTGCTGAACGAAAACCATTGCTGAAACCGCAATCTTGGGTTTTGTGCGGCGGAGGGAACTATAATTGAGGGTGAAGATAATCTACTGAAAACATTATTTCCATAGTTGCCTGACAATACAGTTCCTGCACATTTCAGTCCACTAAACGCTCCATTCGGGAGGCTTATTGGCACACCTATTTCCCATGTGCCATTTGAAACTGTCCATGCAGGAACGGGCGTTACTTCAAAGTCTTCACTCCAATATATTGTTTGTGAAAACCCAATATTTGTAAAAAATGAAATCAGGAAAAAGAGAGTGGACTTTTTCATTTTATTATATTTTATTATTTGATTGATGTTATCAAGATCATAAACGCTGTTATTTCTGTCTAAGAAATAATAGTCGTTTATGTATAGTTCCGCGAAGTGTTATGATATAAATATTATAAGATGCAACATATAGCAGGCTGTACAAAATCAGAGTGAAAAAAATTATCGAAAAAAATTATCTTTTCGTAGTTTTTTTCCGGTTTTTATTGAAACTTCACGCTTTGAAAGCAAGCATTCACGACGTGATGTTTCAATAAAAACTGTATTTTGTATGGACTGCACCGCAGCCTTATAATTTATTTATATCATAATATTTCGCCGGAACTACGTCATTGCCATAACGGACGACCATCCCATTTTTTACTTAATCGTCCGTTGCGGCAAAGCCGCCTATCTACAAACACGCCCCCGTCTCCAGTATCACACCAGAGACGGGGGCGCAGTTCAACATTTTGATTGGAGCAAGGGTACCATTGGATTTTTAGCATTATCTGGCCGAAAGGTAGTATGGCAATTTTGCGCATACAAGCAATGGGCAAATAAAAATTTTCCAATAGGCGAGCACTCGGGTTACGCGCACTTGGCGCGGACAGGTCCCGTCAGGAAGACAACCCAGCATTAGCTTGCGATCTCGGATAATGCAATCAAATCACTCGCTTCTCAACGACTTCATCCCGCTAAAGACGTGATCAAATCATTCGCTGCGCAACGATTTGACAGGATTCGCCAAAGCCGCCCTAACACTCTGAAAAGCAACCGTCAAAAAAGCAATGCACACTGCGGCTAAAGCCGCCGCTACAAACATCCACCACTGAATATCAATACGATAGGCAAAATCGGCAAGCCACTTTTGCATGAAATAATACGCTAAGGGCGAGGCGATTAAAATAGCGATGAGCACCAGCTTCAAAAAGTCTTTGGCCAGCAAGCCCGTGATGCCTGCCACACTTGCGCCCAGGACTTTGCGGATGCCAATTTCCTTGGTACGCTGCTCCGCCGTGAACGCCGCCAAGGCAAACAAGCCCAGGCACCCGATGAACAAGGCCAGACCCGTGAGAACGCTCAACACGGAACCCATTTTTGCTTCCGAACGATACATCCTGGCGAAGGACGCATCCAAAAAATCGAATTTGAAGGGGGCATTTGGCATCGCGGCGGCCCAGAGTTTGGCCGTTTTTTCGAGCGCGGACTTTTCTGTGCCAGGGCGCAGGCGTGCCACGACGTAGGAGGCGTACACCTGGTAGGTATTGGATGATTGATGAAAAACGCAAGCAGGTTCAATGGCCGCGCGCACCGAACCGAGGTGAAAATCACGCATTATGCCCACCACCTGAAAGCGTTGATTGCCGTTGCCGGGGTAGCGCATCCATTTCCCGAGCGGGTTTTCCCAACCGATGGCACGGACAGCAGTCTCGTTCAAAATCACAGAACAGGAATCGCCGAGGCCCGTGTCGTCTTGAAAATTTCGCCCGGCAATTATATCGAGGCCGAGTGTGGGTGTAAAACGCGAGTCGGCAAGGAAGGACGAAAGTTGTAGGTTTGGCACTACCGGGTGGCTTTGATCGCCCTGTTCGGGTTCATATGTATCGCCGAAACTGCCCAGGGAGGGCAGAAAAGTGGCGCGCGATACGGAACTTACTTCTGGCAATTGCTCGATTTGCTGGCGAAAGGATTCGATTTTCGTTGGCTCTTCCATGTTGCGAAGCACAGGCAGCACCAGCACGTTTTCGCGTTGCAGGCCGGGTGAGTTTTTTTGGGCAAAATCCAACTGTCGCAGCACTACCCAAGAGCCGAGCATGAGTGCCACTGACACGGAAAATTGGAACACAACCAGCCCATTCCGAACCCCGGCGTGGCCGCCTTTGCCACTGGCGAAGGCCGTTTTGGCAATGTCCATTGGATTGAATCTTGACATTAAAAAAGCCGGGTACAAACCGCCCAAAAAACCCGTCAGCAAGGTCAGGCCAGCCGCAAAACTGAGGTTTTTGATGGAAAAAAGATCGAAAATGCCCAGTTCCAGTCCTGTCAGTTGGTTGAAAAGCGGCAAACTCGCTCCCGCTAAAACAGCCGCCAGTACCATCCCCATGCCGCTGAACAGCATGGCTTCGGTCAAAAATTGCCTGATTAGTGTGCTGCGATTCGAACCGAGTGCTTTCCGAACGCCCACCTCACGCGCACGCACCGAAGACCGGGCGGTGGAGAGGTTCATAAAATTCATGCAAGCCAACAGCAAAATCAGCGCACCAATGATGCCGAACATCCGTACCTGCGCCCCGTCGCCGAGTGTCGAAAGCCGGGTGCCGAGCTCGGCATGGCCAAGGTGCAGGCTGGGCAGGGGCAACAATTGCACATTCCAGCGGTCGCCACGCCGCATTTGTTCTTCAAAATTTTGACCGATTCGCTCCCACGCGGCAGGCGCATAGCGATGCACCATAGCAGGAAACTTTGCTTCCAGTTGGGCCAAACTCGCGGTAGTCGGCACCTCTCGCAACCGTACCCAGGTGTCCACTTGCAACCAAACCCAGGACCAGGAGAAACGGTCAACGACTTTATAGTCAGCCATTGGCACCAAAAAATCGAATTGTACACTTGAAGTGGAGGGCAGTTTTTTGACCACGCCGGAAACGGTGAAAGGACGGTCGTTGATCAAAAGCGTTTGCCCAATGGCGGAAGTTTTCCCAAAATATTTTTCGGCGGCTTGTTGGCTCAACACAAGGCTGTGCGGTTGGTCGAGCGCGGTTGCCACATCGCCCTCGGCCATGGGAAAGTTGAACAATTCGAGAAACGACGTGTCGGCAGCATAAGCCCATTCTTCTGCAAAGGAGAGCGGCGCCTGTCCGGGTTTTTCAAGCCGCACATTGCTTTCTCGGAGATAAAACGTGCGGGCAGCGAGTTCGATTTCCGGGAAATCAGCCGCCAATCGCGGGCCGAGGGGGGGCGGAGTATTCGTGGTGCGACCTTCCTCCTCGCCCGATTTAAGGTCGAGCGCCACCGCGCAAATGCGGTTGGCATTGGGCAAAAAGGCATCGAAACTTTTCTCGTGCCATACATACAGCCCGATGAGCCAACAAGCCGCCAAGCCCACGGCCAAACCTGTTATGTTTACGAAGGAGAAAAATGAGCGGCGGCGGAGATTTCGGAAAGCGAGGAGGAGATGATTGTACAGCATGGCCTACTTTTTTTGGTAAAAAGAATTGGATGTTTTTTGTAAATTGGATATTAAAAATTAACTTTGCATAAAACTTGAAAATTGGACATTTAAAATTGTATTTACAAATGGCATTCGTAATCAGGCATTTAGCCGAACATATCCGGGATTTATCCACCAAAACGCCCGTAATCAGTATCACTGGCCCACGTCAATCAGGCAAAACGACGCTCTCTCGCCAGATTTTTCCCGACTACGATTATGTTGATTTGGATCGTCTACAAACCCGCCGCGCAGCCATTGACAATCCCGAAGGCTTTCTCAATCAGTTCAAAAAAGGAGTCATTATAGACGAGGCACAAAACGCGCCGGAATTGTTCTCGCTTATCAAAGTGCGTGTGGACGAAAGCCGCCGAAATGGCGAATTTATCCTGACTGGCTCGCAACATTTCCTGTTTATGGAAAAAATCACACAAAGCCTTGCCGGGCGAACAGCCATTTTTCACTTGCTTCCTTTTTCGGTTTCCGAACTCGAAGGGACGGAACATGCCCTTTCAAACCCCTTCGACTATATTTTCAACGGCTTCTATCCGAGGATTTACAGCGAGGGTTTTCCGGCGGCTTCGTTTTACCCCTCCTATGTGCAGACCTACGTAGAGCGCGACGTTAGGCAGGTCCAAAACGTGGGCGACCTCTACGCTTTTGAGCGGTTCATGCACCTGTTGGCCGGGCATACTGGGCAGATGTTCAACCAAACGACTATTTCGAACGACCTCGGCGTGTCCGTCACCACCGTTTCACGCTGGATGTCGCTGTTACAATCCAGTTTTGTGGCGTTTTTGTTGCCGCCGTATTTCAAAAATTTCAACAAGCGGGTGGTCAAAACACCCAAAGTCTATTTCTACGACACTGGCCTTGCCTGTTCCTTGTTGGGCATTGAAAACGCCCGGCAATTAGACACTCATTTTGCTCGTGGCGCTTTGTTCGAAAATTTCATCATCGTCGAAACAATGAAACGCTTACTCAATCGCGGCATCCTCAAACCCAATCTCTTTTTTTGGAGAGATAGCAGCGGTTATGAGGTTGACTTGCTTGTGGAGCGCGGAGGACGGCTTTTTCCTTGCGAAATCAAATCTGGGGAGACTGTCAATGACTCTTTTTTCAAAAACCTCAACGTATTCAACGATATTGCCGACAATCCAGCCAGCCAATCTTATTTGATTTATGGGGGTAATGAAAATCAAAATCGCAGCAAAGCGCAGGTTCGGGGTTGGAACAGTTTGCCTGATTTTGAATGACGAGGTTTAGGTAATGTTGAATCATAGTGTTGTTTTTTGACACATCGTTTCGATGATGGTTGGGCAATTTGATTGCCAAGCATTTAAGTTACTAATTATCAATTGTTTATAGGAGGTTTTAAAAAATAAAAATGCCCGAAAGTGGACGGGGGTGTTCGGTTTCGGACAGTACTATAAAATGCACTGGTAGATTACCCCGCACCAAATCAACTGTTTGAGCCTGCAATACGTCGAAAATGGGTGCAAATCGAGTGTCATGGTGGTTTATCTTTAGCGCATTCTCACATGAAATTGCACAGGACATTTAAAAAATCTACAACATGGTACAAACAATGAATGGCGCCCCGGAGACCGCTTGGGCCAAATCGCCCCGGCAACGTTCCCCGGAATTCGAGGTCATCCGATATGTTTCGAGGTTTATGCAACTGAGCGAAGCGGAAGCCAAAATTATTCTCGAAAATATTAATTTTAGAGCCTTTAAAAAAGGAGACATCCTGCTTAGAGAAGGGCAAATATCCAACCTGTGCTATTTTAATGTAAAAGGATGTGTAAGACAATATTACCTGATTGACGGGGAAGAAAAAACTACCAATTTCTATACCGAGGGGCAGCCTATTTCACCCAATGAGGGGACTTTTAAAAAGAAGCCCTCCAAATTCTATTTATCCTGCGTGGAGGATTGTATTTTATCTGTTGGATCACCCGAGGATGAGGCCCGATTTTTTCAAAAATTTCCACAGTTTGAAACGGTTTGCCGTATTGCCGTAGAAGACGAGTTGGGCAAAAGTCAGCATGATTTCGCTGCTTTTATGCTCCGCAGTCCGGAGGAACGTTATTTGAACCTGATAAATACCAGGCCCGAACTTATTGACCGGGTTCCGCAGTATCAATTGGCCAGTTATCTGGGCGTTACACCGGAATCATTGAGCAGAATTCGCAAGCGGATTATGGGGAGATAAATACCTTAATCTTAAACCCATTAGACAAGAGCCATTCCGTATTTCGGGATGGCTTTTTCATTGTGCGCCTCCCTCCTATACAAATGGAACACAGATGACGCGGATGAGACACAGATTGACACGGATTTTTGGCTAGACAATTAAAATCCGTGTCTCATCCGTGTCATCCGTGTTCCATCCTCAAAACCACTTCTTACCCAAAGTCAACGAATCGGGACTGGACGCCCTTGACCTTTGCCCCATTATTGAACGAAAACATTCCATTATCATGCAAAAACTTGCGCTACTCTTTTTACTTATGGCCGCTTCTTTTACGCCGGCATTCACTCAAAAACTATCACAAACCGTAAGGGGAACAGTCCTGGATGCCGACAGTAAATCGCCTTTGATTGGGGTACAGGTCGTGATGCTCGACACCGACCCCAAGATCGGCACGGTGACCGATGCAATGGGAAATTTCAGGTTAGAAAACGTGCCCGTTGGCAGGATAACTTTAAAATGCGCTTATGTTGGCTACGACGAACAAATCCTTTCCAACCTGGTGCTGAACTCAGGTAAAGAATTGATCCTGAATATCAATTTGCAGGAATCCATATCGAAATTGAACGAGGTGGTGATTTCGGCAAATTCAAACAAAGGCGAGGCCCTCAACGAAATGGCGATCCTGAGCGCCCGTTCTATCTCGCCGGAACAAACCAACCGCTATGCCGGAGGATTCAACGACCCTTCGCGTATCATGTCCAATTTTGCAGGTGTGACCAATACGCAGGACGGGAGCAACGACGTCATCATACGCGGCAACTCACCCAAATACGTCCAATGGCGGCTGGAAGGGGTGGAAATTACCAATCCCAACCATTTTGGCGACCAAAGCGCGGTGGGAGGCTCCGTCAGTACGCTGAACAACAACCTTTTGGCGACCTCCGATTTTTACACAGGGGCCTTTGCTCCGGAGTATGGCGATGTGCTGTCGGGGGTATATGATGTAAAACTCAGGGCGGGCAACAACGAGCAATTCGAGGCCGTTTTCGGCTTGGGCCTGCTCGGTACAGAGCTGACTTTGGAAGGGCCGTTCAAAAAAGGCTACGGAGGTTCTTTCCTTGTAAATTACAGATATTCAACGATTTCCATGATCAGCGACCTGGGGTTGGTTGACATTGCAGGTTTATTGAAGTTTCAGGATGCGGCGTTTAAAGTGGTGCTTCCCACGAAAAAAGTGGGTGTGTTTTCCATTTTCGCAATGGGTGGCAAAAGCAGTTTTTTACTCGAAGACGTGACCCCGGCACTTTGGGACACTCCCGGCCACGGCTCCTTAAAAAGTGAGATCAATGAGGATTTTAGAAAAGGCGCTTTCCTGTTGAATACTGGCTTGAACCATACCTACAGTATCAACAACAAAAGCCATATCCGCAGCACGCTGGCCTATTCGAGCGAGGGCATAGACGATGATATTTTTGAAAAACGGGTGATCAAAATTTACGATGATAATGGCGAGTTTTTGCGGGATTCATCCATCAGCAGGACGCTCAATTTCAACAGCCGTTTGCAAAAAAATACCTGGCGTGGGGCGCTGACATACAATTACAAAATCAATCCGAAAAACAAACTCCAGATCGGTACGAAGTACAGCGTTTTTGGATATCAATTCAAACAAAGCAATTGGGATTCAGAAGCCAATGAGCGCTTCAGTCTGGTTGATTTTGATGAAAATATCGGTACCCTGCGCAACTTTATCAGTCTGCGGTCAAGAATCAATGAAAACCTGACCTTGGTATCAGGTTTGCACAACATGAATGTGCTGTACAACAAAAAAAGTACGCTTGAACCCCGAGTGGCCATGCACTGGCAAGTGAACGCCAAGAGTGCCTTCAACGCCGGATACGGCAGCCATAGCACCATGGAGAGCGTCCACAGTTATTTTGCAAAGGTGGAACTGCCCGACGGCAGCATTGTGGAGCCAAATAAAGACCTCGGTCTGTTGAAAGCACATCATTTTGTGCTGGGCTACGAGCAGCGTTTTGGGAAGCATCTGTCGGCCAAAATCGAAGCCTATTACCAGCATTTATACAACCTGCCAGTTGAAAACAACGACACCAGTTATTACGCCACCATCAACGAAGGGCTTGAATTTCGCTATGTGGATTTGGTGAACAAAGGCACAGGCAAAAACTACGGGATAGAATTAACCGTAGAGCGCTTTTTTCATCATAACTTTTATTTCCTGTTCAACACTTCCC
>JACMMM010000067.1 GCA_014379065.1 Saprospiraceae bacterium | reverse complement strand
TCCACGCTGGGCGTGCCTGAATAAAAGACATCACCCGAACCAGAAATATCGGCGCGTAAATCTGTGGTAACATCGGCAGTGACGGTGCCTGACCCTGAAATGCTGACTTTTAACGAGTTGGCGGTCAAGCCTTTCGCCTTCACGTCGCCGCTCCCGGCAATGTCGGATTTCATGTCGTTGGCTTTGCCGCCCAGTTCAATACTGCCGCTACCGGCAATGCTCGTGGAGAGTGAGCCAAAGTCGGATTGCGGGCAAAAGATGTCACCCGATCCGGCGACGTTCATTTCCATTTTTTCGGCGCGTAGTGCGTTCAGAACCCGAAGCGTGCCGCTTCCGCTGACCGAAAACTGATCGAATGCCGGAGCAGTCACCCGGATTTTTATTTCTTCCGAAGTGTTGAAATTTTCGTCGCTATAAATACGCAGCGTCCCGTCTTTCACCTCCGTTTTCAACAGCGGCAACAGATTTTGCTGAGCAGCAACTTCGACGGAATAATTTTCCCCCACCGTGACCTCCACATCACCTGAAATATCGAAATCAATGGCGTGAAATTCACTTGCAGTCCGGGTTTCGGTCTGAACAGGGCCTTTGCCGGACACGCCGCCGCCAAAACTAAAGTGATTGCTGTGGCAAGAGCGTTTGCCGAGTACAAACACGGCCACCAAAAGCATGAAAATAAGCAGATTGCGCATTGGAAAAAGATTTTTGTTTTGGAATGATGTGCAGGATTTTTAGAGCTTTGCGCTCCAAATTCCTGTTGTGCGCGATCTCAGACACGGACTTGATCGGAGAGGTTGCGCTTTTCTCACACAAATTTATGTAAAAAGATGCTTTGGCTTTTTTTGAATCTGCTGGTTTCTGCAAATTTTGGGATACCCACTTCGACTCCTCCGCCCACAAGCGGGATCCTACTTGACGGCGAGCGCCAAACTCTGACGTGGAACCACCTGGACATTGGACATTCCTTTGCCTGCCACGACTCGGCGTGGTTGGACATTGGATATTTAAAGCCCCCCGTTGTCGAATGGCTCACCGAGCGCGACCACGATTTTCAGCACCTTCGGCAAGAGCATCCCAAGACTTTTGTTTTCCGGTTCAAAAACATTGATACACAACCTATTCTGCTTCAAACGGTGCGTACTTCCTGCGGTTGCACGGCTGCTACATGGACTGAAACGTCCATTGCGGCCGGAGCAACAGGCGAAATAGAAGTAGAGTACGACGCTTACAAGCGCGGCGAATTCAAGAAAAAAATAAGGGTGTTTTTTGACCGCCAGCGGAAGCCGGAGATTTTGTGGATTAGGGGGGAGGTGGATTGAATTCTACGCCCCATAAATCTCCCCCTTACAAGCCTTCAAAGTATTCAACATCAGCGCTGCCACCGTCATCAAACCCACCCCGCCCGGCACTGGCGTGATATAACTGCAATGCGGCGCAACGCTCTCAAAATCAACGTCTCCGGCAATGCGGAAGCCCGATTTTTTGCTTTCGTCTGGGATGCGGTTGATGCCCACGTCAATGACCACCGCGCCTTCTTTTACCCAATCGCCTTTCACAAATTCGGGGATGCCAATGGCCGCCACGACGATGTCGGCACGGCGTACTTCGCCAGGCAAATCCTTGGTGCGGGAGTGCGTGAGCGTCACGGTACAGTCGCCCGGATAACCCTTGCGCGAGAGCAGGATGCTGATAGGGGTGCCGACGATGTTGCTGCGGCCCACGACCACGCAGTGTTTCCCTGAGGTTTCGATCTTGTAACGACGGAGGATTTCGAGGATACCCATCGGCGTAGCGGGCAAAAACGCTGGTAGCCCTTGAGCCATACGCCCAAAATTGACAGGATGAAAACCGTCTACGTCTTTTCGTGGAAGGATGCCGAGCGTAACAGCCTCTTCGTCAATGTGTTTGGGCAGGGGAAGTTGAACGATGAATCCGTCCACATCTGGGTCGTGGTTCAGTTTTTGGACGACATCCATCAGGTCTTCTTGCGTAATATCGGCCTCGCAACGGATAAGCGAGCTCTTGAACCCTACTTGTTCGCAAGACCTGATTTTAGAAGCCACATATACCTGACTCGCAGCATTTTCGCCGACAATGATGGCCGCTAAATGTGGGATTTTGCCGCCTTGCGCCTTGATTTGTTCTACTTCGGCAGCGAGTTCGGTTTTGATTTGTTCCGAGAGGAGTTTTCCGTCAAGTAATTGCATTGGCGTTACAAGTTTCTGGTTGAAAGTTATAGGTGTTATAGTGTGACAAGGTTTTTTTGACAGGATTTACAGGATAAACAGGATTTAAGAGGGGTTGTCGGCAAAGCCGACAATTTGGTGTCACAATCCTGTTTATCCTGTAAATCCTGTCAAAAAAATAAAACATCTCTGCCATCCGGTCAATCCCAAGCGTTAATCTCAATATTTAGGCCATTTTCCCTGTATTTTCATCACTTTTTCTAACACATCCCGGACGCAGCAAGCGCCGCCGGGCAGCGGAGAGATGTAATCGCAAACGGCCATGACCTCTGGCACAGCATCGGCAGGGCAGCAAGCGAGCGCTGATTTGCGCATGGGGGGAATATCAGGCAGGTCGTCGCCCATGTAACAGATTTCGGTGGAAAAGATACCTGTACGCTGCATAAACGATTGAAACGCAACGGTTTTGTCGCTCACCCCGGAGTAGTATTCCGAGATACCGAGATGTTGGGTAATGCGTTTTTTTACCCCTTCCGAAGTGCCGCCTGTGATGAACGCAATGGGATATCCAGCCGCCATAGCCCATTTGAGGGCTTGTCCGTCGCGCACATGCATGGTACGCAGGTATTCGCCTGCTTCGGTGACGAGCAACTCGTTATTGGTGAGCACGCCGTCCACGTCAAACACAAAAGCCCGCACGACCCTCATCTTGTCGAACATGTGCTCCAACTCAATTTTAACCATCATCTCATTGTCCACGCCGACAACTAATCCTCCCGTCACAGAGGGGATCCCTGAGGGTGGCAAGGGCTGCGGTTGCGTTGGGACCATTTGCCCAACACCTTGATTTACTTGTTGTTGGCTCTCCATTCGTACACCCATTTGGATTGAATCTGTTCCAAGTGGCCTTCGCTGGAATCCTCGCGCGTTCCTTCAAAGTGCGGGATTTCCAACACCCACTGGAGCAATTCGGTGAATCTGATGCGGTAAATTTTGCTTTCGTCGAAGTCGTCACCAAAGCGTTCGTACAGCGCCATGGCTACATCCTCGTGGTCGGCCCATTTGATGGGCATATTGTCAAAGTCGTGAAAAGGCATTTTCTAAGTGGTGAGTGTTAAGTGCTAAGTGCTCTGGAGAAAACCATTTAACACTTAGCACTTAACACTATTTAATGTTCGTGTCCTATGATTCTTTTCTGATCCGGAATGGTAACCGTGATTTTAGCTGCATTATCCAATATAACACATTGGCAACCAAGGCGACTCTCTATGCGCGGGTTGATGGCCCGGTCAATAAAATCCTCCTCTTTATCCGTGATTTCTTCCAGAAACTCCTCGCCTTTTTCCACATAAACATGGCAGGTGGAGCAGGCGCAAACACCGCCGCAGTTGTGGTTGAGGTGAACGTCGTATTCTTCTGTGAGTTCGAGGATGGACTGATCCTCAAAATTGCCCTCTACGGTTTTGGGAGCAATGCTCGTATCTTCAAATTGAAAGTGGATAACAGCCATATTATGGGTCAATGGTTTTAAAAAGGAGCGCAAAGGTAGATTTTGCTTTGCGGAAACAACACCGGTGTTGAGATGTTTCGAGAAACTGCCATCTTTGACCAACAAAAACTTGATTTCACCATGAAAAAACTGCTCATCCCCGCCTTTTTAATGCTTGTTTTGCGCCTTTCCGCGCAAGATGCCTACCACAATGCGCTCAACACGCAGTTGCAAACGAACTACGGTTTGCCCGCTGTTACGCAATGGGTGCTGCCCAACACCGAAACGGCCACACTGAACGGAGCGGCAAACTATGGCTCTACCGTCACAAGTATCACACCTACGGGCCAAATATTCTCCCAGGCCAGGAGATTGGTCGTTGCACAAGGCCTCAATCCCTGGGATGCCGGGCATCTTTACCAAAATACCTCTGCTATTGCCAATGGAGATAAATGCTTGTTGATCATCTGGTTGCGCAGTCCTACCCCCAACGCCAAGGTCAATATTTTTGCAGAAAACAACACAACTTACTTTAAGGAAGCATACGCCGCCGTTAATCTTTCCACCGATTGGAAAATGTACGCCGTGCCATTTGCTTCCACGGCTGGTTATGCCCTGAATTCGCTCAATATTGGCCTTCATTTGGCCTATTTCAACCAAACCATCGAAGTGGGCGGGGCGGCTGTTCTGAACTACAAAAACACCGTGCAATTGTCGCAACTTCCGGTTTTGTTGAACAACGACAGCTATCCTGGCATCGAACCCAACGCACCCTGGCGTGCCGAAGCCGCCGCAAGCATCGAGCAAATCCGCAAGGCAAACCTCACGGTGGAAGTCCGCGATCTTAATGGCAACCCATTGCCCAACGCTCAGGTGTACCTCGAAATGCAGCAGCATGAATTCAAATTTGGGACGGCCGTGGTGAGCAGTTTGTTCAACGGCGGCAGTGGACAAAACGATACCTACGAGCAAAAACTGCTCAACCTCGATGGCCTGAACCACGGTTTCAACGAATTAGTTTTTGAAAACGACCTAAAATGGCCCGCATGGGAACAGCATTGGTTCAGCTCTTGGGACGACATTGCTGCTGATGTGCAATGGCTTAAAGATCATGATATTAGCATTCGCGGCCACAACCTGGTTTGGCCAGGCTGGGGCTATTCGCCGTCCGATCTGGAGTCCAATCAGGGCAATCCGAACTATCTCCGAAACCGCATTCGCAACCATCTCATCAGCATTCTCGGCTACCCCGGCATCGGTACCGAAATGGAAGATTGGGATGTGCTGAATGAAATCACGCAGAACAACGATTACGCCAATGCATTGGCCGGAACACCGGGCTATGTTACGGGTCGCGAATTGTACGCACAAATTTTCAAACAGGCAGATTCGCTGGCGCCCAGTTCGAAGATGTACCTCAACGATTACGTCGCCATCGAACAAGGCGATTCGCCGACCAACGGCATTGCGCTGTGGAAAAGCCACATCAACGAACTTTTGGCAGCAGGTGCTCCCTTGGAAGGCATTGGTTTTCAAGGACATATTGGCGCGTCGCCTACGGGCATGCCAAGGGTGAAAGAAATCTATGACGACTTTTGGGCGACTTACGGCCTGGAGGCAAAAGTGACCGAGTACGACATCAGCAATCTCGTTCCGCCACAAATCCAAGCCCAATACATGCGCGATTTCCTCACCATTACCTTCGCGCACCCCAGCCTCAAAGGCTTTATGATGTGGGGCTTTTGGGATGGTGCGCATTGGATGGACAATGCGCCGATTTTCAACGAAGATTGGACCTTGAAACCTAGTGGAGAAGCCTTTATTGATCAGATTTTCCATCAATGGTGGACGAACGCTTCTGCTCAAACACCCGCCTCGGGCAATGTGACGCTGCGGGGATTTCGCGGAAAATACCGGCTTCGAGTGGCTTGCGGGAATTCCATAAAGGAGCAGGATGTGGTATTGGATGGAGATATGACCTTGACAGTCAATTTAAACTGTACCACTCGTACGCGTGAAGCGGAAAACGAAATTGGTTTTTGGACAAGCCCCAACCTCGTTTCAAGCCAACTGGAGATTCGTTGGGAATCGCCAAGGACTCCGGCATCTTTGCAAATTTTCAATGGGCTTGGGCAATGGGTGGCAAGTGCGCAAAAACCTGCCGGACAATCGTATGTTTTCGACACTAATACTTGGCCTAACGGGGTGTATGTTGTGAACGCCGATTTTAATGGCCAAATGGTTTCGAGACGGATTTTTGTGCAACGATAAGATGCACCTTGACTTTTTCGTAAATTTTCATTATTTTTGTATTCAAGTTTCTGACAACAGCACACTTTTAATTTCACTTCAACAAAATCAAATTCAAAACAACCGCATCATGGGCCTTACTTACGCAAACATTACCATCCAAAACAGCGAAGATGTCGCTGATTACCGCCGCAATAGAATTGGCGAGGACGAAATCCGGGAAGTCACCGTCAATGCAATGGTGGATACTGGATCAGTACAAATGGCAATCAACGAAGAAATCCAGCATGCATTGGGGCTGGAGATATATGACTACCGACCTTCTATACTGGCAGATGGCACTAGGGTACGCCTTCCTATCGTTGGCCCCCTCATTGTCCGATTGTTTGATCGCTACTCCATGACCAGTGCGTTGGTGTTGCCAGGTGATAGT
>JACMMM010000609.1 GCA_014379065.1 Saprospiraceae bacterium | reverse complement strand
GGCGCGAAGAGTTCGGCCAGGTTGCGAGAATTTCGAATTTGGAAATTAAGGTCATAATAGTCGGAAAGTGGCAATGAATCATTCGCCGGCAAGCCAAGTTTTTCAACAAATTCCGGGTGGTATTTCCCAAGGAGCTGCATCAGGTTTTTGGGTGCACGGGCAATACTGAATTTGCCGGTCATTTGACCCGTAGCTACATCTGAATCAAAGCCAAGGAACCGGGTACCATCGGGTCGGAAATAAGAATTAAAACGGAGATAATCAACGTTATAATAGATTTCACGATCCTCCCAGATCCTAAAATTTCGCAAATCCGCGGAGCCTACAATCTCATCCACATTCCTACCTCGAAGTTCCAATTTTTTTATGTCTCCAGAGAGCACCCAGTCTTGTTTGGTCAATTTCAAATTCCTCAATTCCAGACGGTGAACATTGGCTGAAAAGTCAAAAACAGGAATAGAATCTTTGAAATTGATGTTGCCGTCGAATTCAAAGACCATGTTTGGGTCATTGCTTTCCACCTTTCCATCGAACACATATTTTTCAAATTTCCCATTTAGTTTGATGTTGCTGTATGGGTATTGGTTATAATAAAAGGTGTCAATTTTACCGCTCACCCGAGCATTGACAGTTGGCAATGTGAGACCCGTAGAGTTGTCTGCCACCTTGACCTGGAAGGAGCTGGGGCCAAAATTGCGGTCGCCCGTCCAGGTCGCCATGTCAAATCCGCGCATTTTCAGTTCGCCCCGATAGATCGCCTTTTCAGGCCCGTCTTTAAGGTTTAACTGCATGTCCAGCTGACCGGGGCCGAGGCTTGTGGTAAATTTGCCATAGAGTACATGGTCAAAGCCGTCAAACAGCTGATAGCTGCCTTTAAAAGAAACCTTCTCAAGTTTGAAAAACTGTTTGGGCGGCCTGAAACCGGGCACTACCCGGGCGATGGTGTTCATGTCCGTCAGGAGTTCTTCGAAATCAAAATTCAGCACCATCGGCTCATCGTTGTCGCCCAGTCCCCTCCCACCGAACTCGCCGCGCAAACGTGTAGTATTGCCCACCCGGATATCAAAATCGTCCGCTCTCAATTTGCCATTCACCTTGCCACTCACTTTGCCGGCAATGTCTGCAATAAGGTCCTTGTTGGTGGTGAAAAACTCATTTTTAAACACCGATTCTTCAAAATGACGCACATCCCCCAGGCAAATTTTCGAGCCGGGGGCAAGCCGCATATCCATAGTTACCTTATTGTTGAAGTCTGCAAGCAAATCGAGCCAGGGGTCATCTTCTGGAGTCTCTTCATATCTGAACATAAGCGTGTCGCCCAATGAGGAGCCCCCCGCGCTCTGAATTTTTGCGCCGTAGAGGGCCGTCACCGAATCGGTCAACAACAGCCGTCTCGCTTCGGCGTGCGTCAATGCAAAGCCGCACTGCTCCCGTGCTGCAATGTGTTTCATCGTGCCAAAGATATCAAACACATCCTCTGTCGTTGGCCTGCCATTAGCATCTACTGCTGGCTTTTCACCAATGTACATCTCCACATTTTCTGCCTGTGCATCAATATCTTGCACATTCAAGTGGTCATAGTCCATCACTTCCAGCGGCGTCTGTTTGCCGGGCGAACTACGGAAATTGTCAAAGCGGAATCCACTGCTTTGAAGTACCAATTGCCCAATCAAGAGGTGGAGCGGCGGAGAGATTTTTAGCGTGTCGGTCTTGAGTGCCACGGGCCTCAAGTAAGGAACAAAGCCTGGAGGAGGGTCGCGCCTGTCTTTTTCAAAGCTAAATTGGAAGCCAATTAACGACACGGAGCGTACGTCCACGATGTTGTTGACAAGGTCAATGAGATTGATTTTGACGTTGCCCTCTGCAACCTCGTAAGAAAATATTTTGCTTCGAATTTCGCCTTCCCGGAAGGAATACCGTTCTTCAAAAAACGAAACGTCCAGTAAATTCAGGTTTTGAATTTTGATCGAAAAAGGGGTTGACTTCTTTTTCGTTTTGGAAGGCACGGCACCAAAAAGGTCACCAATCCGATAAAGCAGTTCGTTCAGATTGCCCCGGCGTTGGTCTGCCATTTTTCGGAGGTGGACACGGGCATGGGTAAGACTTACTTCATTGAATTCCAATCTGTTCCAAAGAATGGAGAAAAAATTGCCCGACAAGCCGGCACTGAATTTTTGGGCAATGAGCAAAGTGTCTCCATTCAAGTCCTCGATGTAAAGCCCTTCCAAAACCACATTGTCGAAAAACTCGATATCCACGCGTTTCAATTCCACCCTTGTGCCCAATTCAGTAGAAAGATAATTGGTTGTTTTGCGTACAAGCCAGTTCTGAACTGACGGGAGCTGGAGCACGAAATACAAGGCGACGAGCACGATGACGATGCCGAAAAGCATGTTTTCGACACGGCGCAGCAGCTTTTTCAGCAAACGCCAAACAAAGGCGGCGGGCTGTTGGGGCGGCAAAGGTTGCTCTTGTGGTGCGGGAGACTCTGTCATGCGTGTCGTTGGAACTGCAAAGAAACGTAGGTTTTATGCCAAAAAGTGCAGCTGAATAAGCAATCTCCATACTTTTGAGGCGAAAAAGGTCATTAAGTCATTCGTCATTGAGTCATTTTTCATTGATCACATTGACCACATTCATCACATTGACCACATTAATTCGATGGAAATAGCCTTCGGCCTACTGGTGCTCGCCCTGATCATTCTGGGCCTTCGCAACCGAAAAAAAGAAAAAACTGCATGGGTCAAGGAAGAGCGCTACGACGAAAGTGGCCAATGGATTGACAAACGCTCCTCGGGCGAGCGCGGCACCTATGGTTCGTTGGACGAAGAGATGGAGGCCAAGCGACGATACATTGCCAAGCAAAGTAAAATCAGCGAATTGGCCCAGATCATCCAAGCATTTTGTTTTGCCCAACACCCCGATTTTCCGAGCCTGAGCGATGAGCAGATAAAACGCCACCTCGCGTTTTGCAAATCGGAAGCCCTTGGGCTTTTTGAGCAAATCGAAATACTTACCAATGGCAAAGAAATCAACATCGCCGAAACAGCATTCCCGGCCGATAATCTTCGCACAGCGTTGAAGAAACAAGTATTAGATTTCTCGTTTGAGCGCTTTCCCAAGTTGCTGGAGGCAGAAATCGAGCAAATCAAAAAGTTCGACCTTGCCGCGGAATATCTAGCCAGCAGGATATTGGGGGAAATTGAGCGTTTAGGAATGGGTGAACAATAACTTGTTGCTTTCATCTGATTCCTTATAGGCTTAAAAAAATTTTATTTTTCTGCGGTTAATAGTCGCCCCACTGAACAAAATTTATCACAAGCCGTTTTATGTCTTGTTTCCTAAAAATTTTTTCGCCTAAATCTTTCAACTTTTACCTTATTTCAAAAAAATAAGGCACAAACGGGTTGGAAAATTTAACTTTGCGCCGAAAATAACACAGCAGTACAATAATGAGGCAGTTAAAAATTACGAAGTCCATTACAAACCGGGAAAGCCAGTCCCTTGAAAAGTACCTCCAAGAGATCGGCAAAGTGGACCTTCTAACCCCCGAAGAAGAAGTTGACCTCGCCAAACGCATTAAGCAAGGCGACCAAATAGCCCTCGAAAAACTAACGAAAGCTAACCTTCGCTTCGTTGTTTCCGTTGCAAAACAATATCAGAATCAGGGCCTTAGCCTTTCTGACCTTATCAATGAAGGCAACCTCGGCCTGATCAAAGCCGCCCAGCGCTTCGACGAGACCCGCGGCTTCAAGTTCATTTCTTATGCCGTGTGGTGGATCCGCCAAAGCATCCTCCAGGCCTTGGCTGAGCAGAGCCGTATCGTACGACTTCCCCTGAACAAAGTTGGATCGCTCAACAAAATAAACAAGGCATTCAGCCAACTTGAACAAGAATTCGAGCGCGAACCCAGTGCGGAAGAACTCGCCGAAATGCTCGAGATCACCACCGACGAAGTGGAAACCACCCTCGGCGTTGCCGCTCGCCACGTTTCGATGGACGCGCCCTTTGTGGAAGGCGAAGACAACTCGCTGCTGGATGTGCTGGAAAACAACACCATGCCTGGCACGGACTCGCACCTCGACTACGCCGACTCGCTGCGCCGCGAAATCGAACGCTCGCTCGGAACACTTACCGACCGTCAGGCCGATGTGATCAAACTTTACTTCGGTATTGGCGTGGAACACCCGCTCTCGCTCGAAGACATCGGCGACAAGTTTGGCCTCACCCGCGAGCGCGTTCGTCAGATTAAAGACAAGGCTATCAATAAGTTGCGCGCTACCAGCCGTAGCAAATTGCTGAAAACATATCTCGGAGCTTAAGGCCGGGAACTGAAAACAGAGTTTTTTAGTTGAAGGGGCGAGTTTATCAATGGGAGAAACTCGCCCTTATTTTTTTTATATGCGACAATTAGCGAGTATCCAACGTATCAAAGCCCTCGAACCCATCGAAAACGCCGATGCCATCCTGAAAGCCACCGTGCTCGGTTGGCAGTTGGTGGTGAAAAAAGGCGATTATCAAGTCGGCGACCTGTGTGTCTACTGCGAGATAGACAGCTTGCTGCCCGACCGTGCGGAGTTTGAGTTCCTGCGTCCGCGCAAAATGCGCATTCGCACGGTCCGGTTGCGCGGGCAAATTTCGCAGGGCATTTGTTTTCCACTTTCCATACTTCCAGAAGGCATTGATCTTCAAGAAGATGCCGACGTGACCGAGGTGCTCGGAGTCACAAAGTACGAGCCGCCCATGCCAGCCAATTTGCTTGGCATTGCCCTTGGGCCATTCCCTTCTTTCATCCCGAAAACGGATGAAACCAGAGTTCAGGTATTGCAAGAATTGCTCGATAAATACGTCGGCGAGCCTTGCTATATCGCCGAAAAACTGGATGGCAGTAGCGTGACGTACTACTTGAAAGAAGGCCACTTTGGGGTGTGCAGCCGCAACCTTGAACTGCTCGAAGACCCGGACAACTCCATCTGGCAAGTCGCTCGTGCCTTGGACTTGGAGAATAAACTGGCAGCACTCGGGAGGGATTGCGCACTACAAGGCGAAATAGTGGGTGAAGGCATCCAGAAAAACAAATACCAACTGCGTGGCCAGCAAGTGTTTTTCTTCAATGTTTTTGATATAAACGCTTACCGCTACCTGGATTTTCCCGAATTTCAGGCAATGCTCGAGCGCTTGGAAATAACTTCCACACCAGTGTTAGAGACCAACTATTTGCTCTCAAATGACATTCCAAAACTGGTAGAAATGTCTGTGGGAAAATCTGCTTTGAATGCAGATGCTCATCGAGAAGGCATTGTAATTCGTCCGATAACGGAGCGGCAGGATATGATCGGTCGGGTTTCGTTTAAGGCGATAAACCCGGAGTTTTTGCTGAAATATGATGATTAATCCAGCGGGGTAGAATGCCAAAAGTCCAGATTGAAAATTTCCTTACGAAATTGAATTTTAAATCTTACGAAATCCTATAAGGTTTTTAAAAACCTTATAGGATTCAATTGCCTGAAACACGATATATTGTTTCTCACAAAAATCTGTGAATATCTTTTGACACACCCCCATTTTTATTTCAGGTCCAATTTTTCCCGAAGAGCAGCAAAATAATCTGGCGCTTGAAGTAGCCGGCTGCCATACCATGAAAACAGTTCACCATCAACGAGTTGGATCTGTGCAGCAGGGCAAATCTCTTGAAGTCCGGCGACATGTTTTTCGGAAAATGGATATGGTTCAGAGGAAAGGAAAATGGCATCTGGCTGAGCATCGGCAAGTTGCTGTTCCGAGATTTCGGGGTATCGGGCAAGGTTTCCAAATACATTTTCAAAACTTGCGCGACGGAGCATATCGTCAATAAAAGTACCGCTCCCAGCGGCCATGTAAGGCTTTCTCCAAATAAAGTAGGCCACTTTTGGGGTGCAATTTAAATACGCGCCTTCTTCTCCAAACCTCGTAGGTTTTAAAAACCTACGAGGTTTAAATTGCTTGTCAACTTCTGCTGCAATTGCGTTCGCTTTTTCGGTTTTTCCGGTCAGTTCACCGAGTTTTCGCATCATATCCAACGCATCCTCCAGCGTGTAGATATCGCTCATCCAAACGGGATAGTGTTGCGCCAGAAATTCGATTTGACTTTGCTCATTTTCTTCTTTGTTGCCAATGATCAAATCCGGCTTCAGTACGTCAATCTTTTGAAAATCAAGTGTTTTGGTGCCCCCTACCCTTTTCTTTTGTTGAAACCATTCCGCAGGATGCACACAGAATTTGGTGATCCCAACCACCTCCTTTTCCAAACCCAAATCGGCCAAAAACTCCGTTTGGGACGGCACGAGCGAGATGATTCGGCGCGGGGGCCAATGGTCTAGTTTTATGGTGCGGCCCATTTGATCGGAGAAGGTCATGTTTCTAGTTGCGCTTTTGGCTCGGCTATAGGCAGAAAGAGCATTAAATGGAGGATTTTATAGCGCATGAAAAACCCCAATGTTTAACCCCAGGCTGCTAAACGGGTAAAAATTCCGGGAATAAATTGCAGGCTCACTTGGAGCGGGTATTATAGAATGATCAACACTGTATTTGTCCTTGTAAATGGTTATTTTCTCATTCACTGATAAGGTGCTTAACATATCTACGCCATTTATCGTGCGTTGAACCCGTTCGCTTCGTTTTGGGCCATAAGAAGAGCTTATGAGTTTGGCTTCAATAAATATGCCCCATTGATCCTTTTTTTCAGGGTAAATTTTCAATCCCAATCCAGACGATATTCCCAACGCTGTTCCTTTAGAATAAATAGTCTTTGACTCAAATAATTCATTGTTGGAACGAGATTCTCGTTGCACAGTTATTTTGCCTGCGATACCCACCATAAATCCTACAAATGCATATGGGGCAATTTTCTTCTTATTCAAATTGAAGACCAAAGTTGGAGATATCCAAAACATATTTCCTTTATAACTTTCATTGGAATTGCTAGTTGAAGACTCTATGGTTTTCGTAGCAACCGTTCCATCTAAATAAGAGACGAGGCACTTGCCTTCTAATAATGAATTGATCGGGTAT
>JACMMM010000608.1 GCA_014379065.1 Saprospiraceae bacterium | reverse complement strand
GACATAGGCAGTGTTGCCGCTCTCGACGCGGACCCACTCGTGGTCTTTCGTGTATTTGCAGTTGGTAGGAAAGGACATTTCGTAAGTGTTAAGTGATGAGTGATGAATGGTAAGTGAATAGGTCGGCAAAAGTAGCACTTTTGAGAAGGGGGCAAATTTTGGAGTGAAAAAAATGTAGAAACATTGCTTTTTTAGGAAGAAAAACTCCGCTTGCTTGGCATTCTCACCTAAAAGTCGAAATGTTCGGGGTGTGGTTTGGCTGTTTCGAGGAAAGTCTCATTCTTTGAGCGCAGAATCTCGCTGGCATCCCTCACAGAATCAACAAATAAACATTAATCAAATCCACATTGATGAAATACCAAGCACTCAGCCCCGATCTTTTCAAAACCAACCGCAAACGCTTCACTGCCGAAATGAAACACGGCACCATCGCCATTTTTAACTCAAGCGACCAAGCCCCGCGCAATGGCGATGCTTACCACAACTTCCGACAAAACTCCGGACTGTTCTGGCTCACGGGCATTGACCAGGAAGAAACGATGCTGCTGCTTTTCCCCGGTTGTCCGCGCGAGCAGCACGAGGAAGTGCTCATCATCCGCCGTACCAACGAGCATCTCGCCGTTTGGGAAGGCCACAAATACACCAAGGAAGAAGCCACGGCGGCATCGGGCATTGAGAAGGTGTATTTCCTCGATGAGGCAGAGAAAGAAATCAACGAGCTCATCTTGCTCTCGGAGGGCATCTATTTGAACCTCAACGAAAACGACCGTTTCCTCTCGCCCGTGGAGTACCGCGATTTGCGCTATGCCCACGATATCCAGGCGCGTTATCCGGCGCATACGATCCATCGTGCCCAGCAGATATTGAAACGATTGACGACGGTAAAAACCCAATGGGAAGTAGCAGCCACCCAGCAGGCGATTGACATCACGGAAAAAGCGTTCAAGCGTGTGATGAAGTTTGTGAAACCCGGCGTCTGGGAGCATGAGATAGAGGCCGAGATCATTCACGAGTTTATCCGAAACCGTGGAACCGGACACGCCTATACGCCCATCATCGGCTCAGGCAAAAACGCCTGCGTACTGCATTACATCGAGAACAACCAGCAATGTAAAGATGGCGATGTGCTGCTTATGGATTTTGGTGCTGAATACGCCAACTACAACGCCGATCTCACGCGTTCAATCCCCGTTAATGGCCGATTCACCAAACGCCAGCGGGCTGTGTACGACGCCGTGCTGCGGGTGCTGAAAGGCGCACGTGCCATGCTGGTGTCGGGGACAAAATTTGTAGAATACACCAAAGAAGTGGGCAAAATCATGGAAGGCGAACTGCTTGGCTTGGGCCTCATTTCTAAAGACGATATTGAAAAACAGGACAAAGATTGGCCAGCCTACAAAAAATACTTCATGCACGGCACCAGCCACCATTTGGGTTTGGATGTGCACGATCTTTTTTTCCGCTACGACACCTTCCGGGCAGGCAATGTACTTACCTGCGAACCAGGCATTTACATCCCCGAAGAAAACCTCGGCATCCGTATCGAAAACAACATTTTGATCACAGAAAACGGGAATATTGACCTGTTCAAAAATATCCCGATGGAAGCAGAAGAAATTGAGGACTGGATGAACTAGGGAATGTCCAATATCCAACAAGGAATTTCCAATGTCCAAGGAAGCTTCGCTTGGCCAATCACATTGACCTTAAAATACTTAGTCAACAACCAATGCCAAGAGCAGCGCCTCCTTGGACATTGGAAATTCCTTGTTGGATATTGGATATTCCCTAGTGCCGGGCTTGCGTTTGCTTCCGTTCGCGTTGAAACTCCTTGTAGCTCTCCAGCATTTCCTTGTTCGGCTTTTCACCGGTATTTACTACTGCCCAAGTTATTTCAGGGCGCAGGGCAAAGGTTTTGGGGTCCTGCCGAATGCCGACAAACCCTGCCACAAACTCCATCTTCATTTTATGCCCATTGTCGTCCAATAGGAATTCCACCTTGGATCGCCCATCGCCCAAGCCCTCGGGCTTTACGTCAAAATCAGGTTTTGCACCGCCGATGTAAGGGTTGCGTTCGGAATTGATGTAGGGAAAAAATTTGAGCATCCAACCGTTCATGTATTCTTCGATATTGCAAACCACGTCCTTCTCACGGATTTTGTACATTTCATTCCAGAATTTCATATCGGGGTTTCCCTTGCTGGTCTCGGTAAGTTGATGCAGGATGGGAGCGAGATCGTCCGTCCACCAGGTGAGTTCATATTTGGAGAGGGTTTTAGTTTTTGCTTCCAAAAGCGCCCAGTCCTCGGGCGTTCCTTCGAGCGTGATTTCAGGGATGCCGCACATGGTGGACATTGAAAAATCAAAGTATTCGCTCATAGCGTCCATCAGCGTGACGCGGAATGCCGCTTGGGTGGCGGGCGTACTGGTACTGAACTTCGCATCCAAAGTGCTCGTGAGTTCTTTGCCCACGTATTTGCTTATTTTTTCTGAAAAAATAGGAAAAGCATCGTCCCAGTCCCAGCCTACGGGAAGTTCATCATCGCTTACGTTGATGTGCCTTTTCCCGTCAAAATCAACCAGATAGGGGCGGAGTTTTTCGGTGTTCAAATCCACATGTTGGGCAAAACCCTGCGAAATCATCAGCCATACTATATCGGGCGAAAGTACCAGCGGGCGGTGTTCGCCGTAGGCTCGGGTGGCAGCAAAGAGCACAGGGTGTATCCAAGCCTCCACCAGCGAATCGGGTCCTTGGCCGTAGCCGACTAGTGTGCGGTTCGGCTCTTTTCCGGTGTCGCGCCATTGTTGTTTTCCCGCGTTGGCCATGCGTGCCACCGCTTGGAGGTAGGAGATTTGCTCTATCTGTGCGGTGTCGGGCTTTACGTCGCAGGCTTTGAAGGTAAATTGGGCCTGGGCAGAAGTCAAAAAAACAGTCGCGAACAGAGCAGACGAGGCGAGTTTTTTCAGAAAGTTTGTCATGGGTGGTATTGAGTTTTGGTGAAGTAATGGGCTAGAAAGTGCCAACGCCGTGATACAACTTTTTAGTTTCAATACCGCGTTTTAAAATTTATGATTTCGGCTCAAGCGGGGTATCTAGACCATCGCCTTCAGGCCGAGCCTTAGACGGAATAATTTCATTAAAATTGAGCTTCGCCGTAGTCGGTGGCGAGGAAGCCAACAATGGCAAGGAATGTCCAATGTCCAACGAGGGCACGGCTCTTGGGATCCGTTGTTAATTAACACAAATTTCAGGTGAGATTTTTAGCCCGAGACCTACTTGGACTTTGGACATTCCTTGTTGGACATTGGACATTCAATACCCCTTCGCCGCGTCGTCTCCTCTTCCATCCGCCACGCCCTGCCATTTTCCATTCGGCAAGCGTATAATGGCTTCTACCCGGCCAATAGGCTCGCGATAATTGATATGGTGTCCCAAACG
>JACMMM010000607.1 GCA_014379065.1 Saprospiraceae bacterium | reverse complement strand
TTTGGGACCGGTTGTGCGGTACCTTGCGCGAGGATAGTTTGCAAAAAGTGGAAGAAGTACACGCTCAGGGAATGTCCAATAAAATATCCCTGCCTACCGGCAGGCAGGGATATTTCAAATCTTTTATAACTCAAACAATTATGCAATTCAAACACCTGCTTTCCATTTTGCTCCTTGCGGCCTCCCTAGGTAGTAGTGCCCAAAGTATCAATTGGTCAACCGACATCGCGCCCATTCTCTATGAAAATTGCGCAAAATGCCACCGCGATGGCGGACTGGGCCACTTTTCGCTCATTGGGTATGCCAATGCCTTCAGCAAGCGATCTCAGATTCAGTATCAAACCACCGAGAAGAAGATGCCGCCCTGGAAGCCAGATCCCAGTTACCGCAGCTATGCCCACGAAAACCGCCTGAGCGACACGGAAATCCAGCGCATCAGCGATTGGGTGGACGCGGGCGCTCCTTCCGGCGATCTGGCGCAAGCACCGCCAGATCCCGTGTTTAATTCCGATTCAGAAGTAGGCACGCCAGACCATATCTTGATTACTCCGTATTACACCGTGACAGCTACCGACGACGAATACCGCTGTTTTGTCATCCCCAACGGTCTCAACCAAGTGTCGTACCTGCGCGGCCTCGAAGCGATTCCCGGAAACCACGAAGTGGTACACCATATTTTGATTTATGAAGACACGACCGGACAGGCTAAAGTGCTTGACAATCAGACCCCTAACGAAGCCGGCTATGTCAATTTTGGCGGCCCCGGCGTGAGTGGCGCGAGATTGGTGGGCGCTTGGGTGCCGGGCTCGCAAACAACCCTGATGCCACCTTTCATGGGTGTGAAACTAACGCCTGACGCCGATCTAATCGTACAGATGCACTACCCCAAAGGCGTGACGGGCATGAGCGATCAGACCCGGCTGAATTTCTTTTTCACGCCCGGTAATCAGGGCATCCGTGAGGTAAAACTCTCGCCCATCCTCAACCACACACCGCTTTCGCTCGAAAACGGGCCACTCAACATTCCGGCAAACCAGATAAAAACCTATCACGCCAAATTCACCCTGCCCGTCAATGCCTCGGTGGTCAGTGTGGCGCCACACATGCACCTCATCGGGCGCAGCATCGTATGCTATGGCGTAACGCTTCAAAACGACACGATCCCTCTTATTCGGATCAACGATTGGGACTTCCATTGGCAAGGCGGATATTTCCTCCAAAAGGTGCAAAAACTGCCCATCGGCACCAAATTGCACGCCTATGCCACCTACGACAACACAGAAAACAATCCGCATCAGCCGAGCTTTCCGCCCAAAACAGTGACCCAAGGTGAGGCCACCACTGACGAGATGATGCTGGTCTATTTTGCCTACTTGACCTATCTGCCCGGTGATGAGAACATTGTCCTGGACAGTACGCTGCTGAGTTCAGGCCTGCCGTTTGTTCCTGATAATCAAAAAGTTACTGCCCTTACTTTGTTTCCCAATCCCGCACAGGATTTTGTGGAAATACAATTTAACCTTGCGGAAAAGGCAAATTATCAGGTCAGCGTATTCGCCGCAGGCGGGCAGATTGTACAATCTTACGGAGAGAAAAAAGACCTCCAGCCGGGTATTTGCCGTGAGCATTTGGACGTTAGCCAGCTGCCGCCGGGAACGTATTTTGTGGAAGTACAGACTTCGGGGTTGGAGGTGTTTACGGGGAGCTTTGTCAAGTGAAGAAGTGACACTTTTTTAAAAAGTGTCACTTCTGGACATGCAATCAGCCGGACGGAAAATTTTTCCGTCCGGCTGATTTTTTTATCGAATAAAAAATGTATTTTTGTTAGCCCCTTGAAAACGCTTCCATCAAATATTCACCCGCTTCCCCCCAAGGATAGATCCACCAAATGAATCCGCATGGTATTCCCTACCTCCGTTTTATCGTCCCTTTTATTGTAGGTCTTGCACTTGGCGCATGGCGTGAAATTCCTTTGCCCGGTTTGGATTGGGGGCTGATGGCTGGGGCGGCCTTGGGTGCAGTGCTTGCGGTACAAAAATTTGCCTACCGCTATCGCTGGGTATTTGGGGCATACACCCATTTGCTGTTGGTTGGCTTTGGGTATTTCCACATGGTCGGCTACAACGAACTCCGACAGCCCGAGCATTTTTCTTCCAAAATTCAAGACTGCCATTATTTTTTAGGAACGGTGTATGAAGCGCCTTCCAAAGGTGCTAAAATGAAAATCCCCGTCCATGTAGAGGCCATAGGGTTTTCGCCGGATTCGCTCCAAAGGGTGACGGGGAATCTCATGCTATTTCTCGACATCACGCCCGCCACCGACAGCATCCACTATGGCGACCGACTTGGGTTTCAAGCCACGGCAAGGCCCACCGAGCCACCGAAAAACCCATACGCCTTCGATTACGGGCGTTACCTCCATTTCCAAAACATGCACCATCAGGCATTTGTAAAGCCAGATTCGCTACTCCGGCTTTCTGTCGGGAATGGCTGGCTGCTCTGGGAAAAAGCCTACGAAAGTCGCGAGCGCTTGCTTTCGCTACTCCAAAAATACTTCCCCAGCACGGACGAATATGCCGTGGCTTCGGCCCTGTTGGTAGGCTATACCGACGACCTTTCCGATGATTTGCGCACGGCCTATGCTGAAACGGGTTCGATGCACGCGCTCGCTGTTTCGGGTACGCATATCGGGATGCTCTACGTCGGGCTGATGTTCCTGATTGGCCGACTTCGTTTGCGCGGAAAAAAGGGGCGGCTACTGGAAATGGCCTTGGTGCTGGCGGCCATTTGGGCCTTCACTTTTTTGACCGGCGCCACCGCTTCCGTGCTGCGGGCCTCGGTAATGTTTAGCGTGTATATGCTTGGGAAGGC
>JACMMM010000606.1 GCA_014379065.1 Saprospiraceae bacterium | reverse complement strand
TTCGCTGCGCAAGCGGCGAAACCAAATCAACGCGAAGACGACAAAGGGAAGTGCACACAGCACATAGAACCAGGCTTGTTTGTAAAAAAATTCTCGGGCATAAAGGGAAATACGCACCGGAGCCGCCGTCCAATTGCCCTGAAAATCGCATCCCTTTATCAATAAGGTATAACGACCCGATGGCAGGTCGTTGAAAACCAATTCGTTTTGGGAACCGATAAAAGTCCAGTTTTTATCCACCCCTTCCAGCATATAGGCAAACTGGTTGCGGTTGGATTGCAAATAATTTGACAGTGCAAAATGAACGCGCAAATGCCTGCGGTCAGGCGGCAACACAAGTCTGGGCAAATCGTTAAAAGCAGTTTTATAAGTGCGTTCTGCATCGGATCCCGCATCTGCCACGGTGAGTGAGGTAAGGTAAATCTGTGGGGCGCTCTCGGCCTTGCGCTGCGCTGCAAGCGATTGAGGATGAATTACTTGCAAACCAGCAATCGTACCCAGCAGCAAGGTGCCGTCTTGTGCCAGCAGGGCGGCGTAGCGGTTAAACTCCAATTCGCACAAACCCTCCTGTTGAAGCAGGTTGGCCATTACCACGCCTTCGGGCGACAAGCGGGCGAGCCCTTTATAAGTGGCTGCCCAAAAATCGCCCGCCGCGTCACGCGTGATGGAAGCAATGGTATTGTTTGGAAGGCCATTGCTTTTGTCCACTACCTTGACGGTGCCAGTGGCCGGATCGTAGATATGAATGCCGCCCAGAAATGTGCCCAACCACACCTTGCCGTCATCGGCCTCCGCCATGCATAAAAATCGGAAGTCGCGGAATTCAGGCCCGAAACCGAGACATTTTTGCTTGCCCGATACCAGATCAATTTGCCAGAGTCCGTGGGTGGTCAACAACCACACCTTGCCATCCCGGGTTTGGGAAATACCATGTACAAATCCTTTTATATCGCGCAATTCGCCCCCCTGATTCCAGGGGCTGTCCTTACCGGAAACAGGGTCAAAAAACGACAGTCCCTTCCCTTGTCTGAAAACCGCAATCCGGCCATCGGCCAATAAGGTCTTGTACCAAAGGTTGGGAAAAGGAGCATAATCTTGATGCGCACCTGAAACAGGATTATATTGCACAAGCGTGTCACCCCGGTTACCCCATATAGAGCCATCGCTTGAACGGTCAAATTTTCGGCGCATATTAAGGCCAAAAGCTTGTGTAAGTGGTGTATTCAACACGGCCTCTATTTTTCCGGAAGCCATTCTACAAAACACAGCCGGCTTGTTTTCGCTGGTAATGAAAAATAGCCCGGGTTCTATCTCGGCCATGCCCCGTATGCTGTATCCTGACAACATGCACTGCACCGCATTTTCCTTCTGGATGGATTTATAAGACAACCCATCATCTGCGGAAATAAAGATGGTTTCTAAAAAATTCAAACTGCGCAGGTTATAGATTCTCTTGTGCCCGGCCACCAAAGGAGAATAGTCATATACGCGCCCTTGGCGATCATACAACAAACCTGCATACTGACCCTGCCTATCCTTTAAGAGGAGTAAAATATTTTCTGCGGCGTCTTTTTCCACCCGAATAACCAAATAACCAGCTGGCAAACCAGGCATGGGTTCAAAAGGTGCCCCTAAGCTATGTCGTATAAACATCTGACGTTTTGTACCGGGCACAAAACACATCAAGTCACCGAGGGCGGTCGTAAAAAAACGCAAAGAAAACTGGTCATTGACCAAACGATTCTCTGGAGATGTTTCGATAAAATCGGGAAAAAAATCTGAAACCGGATATATCTGGCAATGGCGTTCCTGAAGATTTATCCGGAAAATTTGCAAAGGCATTGTATTGGCAACCAGCGCTTCGTCGCCTGATACAAACAAGGACGTCCCGTATACGGAATTGGCCGGTGCAGCACCGGGTGGAATGGGGCTGCTCCAGCTTGTTACCAATTGTTTGTGCAAGCTTTTTTGGTCAAGACGATAAAGCCGCAAGGAGTCTTTATTGTTCAGTACTACCAACACTTTGCCGTCTGCTTCTACGGCCAAGTCTTTGATCGCTCCTTCCCGCTGATAGTCAAAGGACACCACCCGAGTAGTCTGCCGGTCTGGGTTAAAAAGAAACATGGTATTCACGCCTTCACTTTCGAACCAACCCAGCAGTTCCCCATCAGCCGTGGTTTGTTTTAAGACAGCCATGGTCCGCTCTGGAATACTGTCGTTGGCCAGATTTACAGAATTGAAATCATACCCGTCAAATTGAAACAAACGCACCGAATTAATACCAGCCATGACCGGGCAAGTCGCCACCCAAATCCGACCCCGGTGGTCTATGATAGCATCCGAAGCGCAGGTCTGAGGCAGACCGCGCGCTTCGCTGAAATTGTTAACATAAGCAGGATTTAGTACCGGAAGTCCAGGGAATACGGATTGCCCATTGCTCTTTGGCAAAGCCAGAAACAACGTGACAATGAACCAGAAAAGAACAAGCCCCCCTACTCGCTTCATGGTACAAAAGTAAGGTAATGGCTCGTTTGTGTTCTTCAGTTCTTCATTTAGCCTGTCGTCTCATATGCATAAAACAGGATTCTGCTTTGCATGAAACCTATTGGCATGTTGCAAAAGATGATCAAACTATAGGAAACTTATCCGCAATTACTAAAAAAGTAGCCTTGCATTTTTATTATACACCAAGGCTTCTAACAGAACAGTCCTTCATTTTTGATCCTGTCCAAATGGCCGCCTGGTGGGCCGAGGGCTACCAGTTATTTCAAGCAGAAAAACCGCTCAGCTATTCTATTAGCCCCGGCTAAAACCCTGTTTACCCATACGCTTCAGTACTCAAAGGATTGAATCGCCACATTCGTCCGAAGGAATTCGTCGAGCCGGAGGAGATTCGGGCGGTGTCCAGTCACTTCATACTGAAAGAGTTGGCCCTCGGAAGACTGTTTTTCTTTAAGCCTTTGGAACGAGAGGCGCTGGCGGCTCATTTCTGCTTCAACGGATAGCATCTCAAGGTAAGTCTTGGTGAACAAGGTATAAATCCGCCGCTGGTGAAAGACATTCAATCGCTCCTGAATGCGCTCGAAAACGGTTAAAATCAATAAAACCGTAGCCAGACCACACCAAGCCAGCATAAAATTGCCGGCTCCTGTAGCCATGCCCAAAGCAGCAGCAATCCAAATGGTAGCCGCCGTGGTAATGCCCATTACATTGTTCCCTATCTTGAAAATAACACCTGCTCCGATAAAACCGATTCCGGTGATGATATTGGATGCAATGCGGTCGGATGAATTGCTAAGCCCTCCCACGCTTATAGAAAGCATGGTAAACATGGCTGCTCCGACGCAGATGAGTGCAATGGTGCGAAAGCCCGCAGGCTTGTTGTGATATTCCCGCTCTAGGCCCAAGAGGCTGCCGATCAGGAGCGCAATCGCTAATTTGGTCAATTCATCGTACATAAGTCAACATGAGTTTTAGAAAGATCATTTTTACATTTCAAACAAAACCGCGTAGCGGTGGCATTTTGGTAGCCCGATAGGGCGATTTTGGGGATTGGAACCGCGTAGCGGTGGCATTATTTCGTCAATACAATGTCACCGCTATGCGGTTCTTAAAAAATTTAACGCTTCGCTACGAAAATGTCACCGCTATGCGTTTTGATACACGCACTACCTTCGCGCCAAACATTGCAAAAAAATGGAAAAAAATCGACTTGAAGCATTTAGTGATGGCGTATTGGCGATCATCATCATAGGCGATTAAAAAGCAGCGGACCCTAAATTGAGTAACTGGCAAGTTTCAATGAGCAACTGGATAAGGTGTTTTGAGCAAAGCCCACGACCTTTGGCTTTGGAACCTTTACCCGCCGAAGCCTTTTCACCCGCCGTAGTTTTAACGTAGGTGGGGGCGTAGGAGGGTCCACAAATCCCCATCTCCCCGAATCCACAAACCGACACTCACCATGACAGCCATCCTCATTGACGACGAACCCAACGCCACCGAAGCCCTCACCAACATGCTACGCATGACCACCCCCGATGTGGAGGTTATTGCCGTTGCCAACGACCCCCAACGGGGCATCGAACTCATCCAAGAGCGGCAACCGGATCTGTTGTTCCTCGACATCCAGATGCCGCACATGACGGGTTTCGAGTTGCTGGAAAAACTGGGGAAATTCAATTTTTCGGTGATTTTCACAACGGCCTACGACCAGTACGCATTGCAAGCCTTCAAAGTATCTGCCGTGGATTACCTGCTCAAGCCGATTGATATGGACGAACTCGAAGCATCGGTCGGCAAAGTGCGTGAGCGAATGAAATCAACCCAACCCGATTTCAGCGCCTTCGAACGCTTGTTCCAACAGGTGCAAAAGCCCGAACCACAGCGCATTGCCCTGCCTATCGGCGACGGCCTCATGTTCGTGCCCGTGGCCGACATCGTGCGCCTGCAATCAGATTCCAACTACACGATGTTTTACCTCATCAATCGCGATAAAGTGCTGGTTTCGCGCACCTTAGGCGATTATGAAGACATGCTTGTGCGGCAGAATTTTTGTCGCGTACACCATTCCCACATCATCAACCTGGCGCAAATGAAACGCTATATCAAGACTGACGGCGGCTACGCTGAAATGAGCGATGGCTCTAAAGTGGAGATTTCGAGGCGGAAGAAGGATGATTTTGTGGCGATGCTGGGGGCGGGAGTTTAGATTTTATTGGCCACTGATTACGCGGATTGGACACGGATTTTCACAGATCAAACTATTCGATAAAAATCCGTGAAAATCTGTGTCCAATCCGCGTAATCCGTGGCCAATACCCCTCCTACTTCCTACAAATCGCAAAAAGATTCACCCGCTCTTCCTCAAAACGGATTTCCTCCGAAGCATGACCGAAAGCAGAAGCCTCGAACAGGCGATCCATGTCTGATTCATTGCGGTGGATCAATTTCCAGTCAATCACGTGATCCATGAATGCTTTTTGCGGATTGTCCGGGTGGAAATTGCCAAAAATGACCCGGCCACCCGGACGTAGCAATTGATGGGCGTAATCGCTGAGTTTGGTCACCAATTGATCGTTGAAATAGTCAATAAGCCCAATAGAATAAATGAGATCTTGAGGCGGGAGCGAGAGTTTGCGGCGGCCCAGTGCCAGATAAATGAGGTTTTCACGGTGGAGCTCCATGGGCAAGGGCACGCGGAAAGCATCCTTTTTATCGGAGACGTAAGAGAGCGCCTGAAGGTCAATATCAATGAGCGTGGTCTTCAGAATCGAAGGGTCGGGCAATTGAGCATACACATCAAAAAGTTCGCGGGCAGGGCCGCAGGCGAATACGGTGACATGTACCGGCTGGCCTTTCGCTTCTTCGATGGTGCGGAAAATCTCTTCTGTCAGCAGTTTCCGGCGATTTTTGACGGCCTTAACGGCGGGTGACTCGAGGGTGATTCGGTCAAGCAATTCCCCCGTGCGACCATTGCCGATGGCCAGGTCATTGTAGGCATTGGCGATGGTAAGAAAGTCACCTGCATAACCGCGTGGCTTGGTGTAGGATCGGTTGAGAAAATCGGACAGCAGGACATACGGAGCGAGTTCTTGCTGCACTTTGTAGCCAAGCGAGTCTTTTTCCTGCGGTGTGCCGGGGGCTTGGTCGCCAAGGTGATTTTGAAGTTCATAAATCAGATGAGCATAAGCTTGGGCCATGGTTTGGGCATTTTGGCAGAAAGCATCTTCCTGACGTTTGGTCTCTGATTCGCGGGTTTTGAAAATGGCAGCCTTGAAATTATCGAGGGCTAAAGCAAGGCTTTCGTGACGAACAGTTTCGCGGAAGGCCGGACCGTTTTGCAAGGCACTGAGCTTACCCGTGAGAAGACGAAGGCGACTGGACAATATATGGAGTAAGGCAGTATGAAGATCCGCTCCAAAAACCGGATCGCGATCCATTTCCTGCCGCACCAGATCAAATGGAATCTGAAGGAGCATACAACGCTCCACCGCTTTCACGCTGGCGGAAGCGGGCAAGCCCTCTACAAACGACATCTCGCCGATGACCTGTCCCGGCCCTACACTCGAGATCGGCTTGTCCTGCTGTTCGGGGTGAAAAACACTCATTACACCTTCAATGAGGATGTAAAAACTTTCGATTTCTTGCCCTTCCTGCACAAGAATAGCACCTGCTGAAATCTCTAGTTCCTGGCTGGTAGCCAAAAGCCATTCGCGGTGCGATTCGTCCAAGGAAAACAGAAGGTCGAATGCACCATGCTGATGCTGAGCGGTTGATTTTTTACCCGCCGTAGCTTTAGCGAAGGCGGGGTGGAAAAGTGGTTTTGCAATGTAGCCCATAACTATAGCAATTGTTTTGTACCGAAAGAAGGGTGAATGCCTGTGTCGTTTGACGGTACAAAAAAGCGCGCATTCAGGGCAGCCCCCAACGGCGCTTGAGCAAGTGGCAAGCCCGAGCGAGCAGCTGGCAAAAACATCGCCATTCCCTTTCATTTTGTGAATACTATATCCCTATTTTTGCTCCGCCTCATAGGCTTGGCAAGCTAGAAGCACTTTGCCAATCTGAAATTGTGCTTCGCTAACCAATCTCAATCTAGTTGTTCCTGCTTTCACCATTCAGCACTTCTCACGTATGGATATTGAAAAAACAAACACTAACGGTTTCAATACAGGAGTAGAAACCCTTGAAATGACAGAATTAAAGGCTCCTCCTCATTCAAAACTTTCCAAAAAGGGCAAAGGCAAAATGCCCGGAACCTCCTTCCCAGAGTCAAGTATGACCAATCAGTGGTCAGAGGATTTTGATCAACAAGGTTTCCTGCGGGTACTCATCGAAGTCCGAAACGGGAACTTCAATGTTCGTATGCCCATAGATCAGGTTGGTTTGAGCGGGAAGATTTGCGATACCCTGAACGAAATCATTTCGCTCAACGGCAGAATGATGGAGGAATTTACCAAAGCCGGCAACACCATCGGCAAACAAGGCAAACTCACGCAGCGGATCGAGCTGCCGCAGGCAAAAGGCGCCTGGAGCACCGGGGTAGAATCCCTCAACTCGCTCATATCGGACCTTGTACACCCTACCATCGAGATTGCGCACGTAATCAGCTCCGTGGCCAAAGGCAATCTTTCCCAGCAAATGCCGCAAGAGATTGGCGGACATGAATTGCAGGGGGAATTTGGAAGAATTGCCAAAGAGGTGAATGACATGGTGAAGCAATTGAACCTTTTCTCCATGGAAGTGACGCGGGTGGCACGTGAAGTAGGTTCGGAAGGTAAACTCGGCGGACAGGCTAAAGTAAAAGGGGTGGCAGGTGTTTGGAAAGACCTGACCGACAGCGTGAACCAGATGGGCAGCAACCTGACGGCACAGGTGCGGAATATTGCAGAGGTCACCACGGCAGTTGCCAAGGGTGACCTTTCTCGTAAAATTACGGTGGACGTTAAAGGAGAAATC